>JAGHEC010000174.1 GCA_021159525.1 Deltaproteobacteria bacterium
CTGCCTTTCCATAAAGGCTATTACGAGTATCGGGGCGGTCGCCGAGCGTCACGTATGCATTTTATTGTCCCGTCTTGGAGGGGAGGCAGAGACCCCCCATAGCGCGGGCGGGAAAAACCAAATACAGCCCGGGGACGGGACAAAAACCGCCTACAAGTCCCCTAACTTCATCGCTGCTATTGGCTTTTCCAATACTCGATTACTCGGTGGTCAGCCTCTCAGCCAGAGCCATTTATCTCAACCTGGCCCTCTAAAGCGGCCTTTCCATATGGCGGCGTTTAGCGCATTTCAGGCCCTTCTAATGGGCTTCGTCCCAGTTGGCACCACGATGGATATCCACCTTCAACGGAACCTTCAGGGGATACACCCCTTCCATTTCCTCCCGGATCATGGGGGTAACCCGATCCGCCTCCTCCACAGGGGCCTCGAACACCAGCTCGTCGTGGACCTGGAGGAGCATCCGGGTCTTGAATCGCTCTTTTCTCAGCCGGTCGTGGATCCGGATCATGGCCTGTTTGATCAGATCCGCTGCCGTGCCCTGAATAGGGGTATTGACGGCCATCCGCTCCGCCTCCGAGCGGATCCGACCGTTCCCATGCTGAATGTCCGGGAGATACCGCCTGCGGTTAAAGAGCGTAACGACATACCCGTTTTCGGCGGCCTTCCGGATCATCTCCTCCCGGTATCGGTTCACCCCTTGATAGCGTTCATAATAGGCGTTGATGTAATCCTTGGCGGTCTGATGGTCGATTCCTAATTCCTCACTAAGCTTTCGGGGACCCATCCCGTAGATAATGCCGAAGTTGATGGCCTTTGCCAGACGCCGCATCCCGGGTGTCACCTCATCGGGCGACTTGCCCATGATCTCGGCAGCAGTCCGGGCGTGGATATCCTGGTCGTGCTTAAACGCCTCGATAAAGGCCTGATCCTCTGAATAGTGGGCAAACACCCTGAGTTCAATCTGGCTGTAATCGGCGCCTATAAGGCAATGCCCTTTTTCGGCCACAAATCCCTTGCGGATCTCCCGTCCTTCCTCGCCCCTTACCGGAATGTTCTGGAGATTGGGATTGCTGCTGCTCAGACGGCCCGTGGCCGTCACCGTCTGGTTGTACGAGGTATGAACCCGCCCGGTCTCCGGATCGGCCAGCTTGACCAGGGCATCCAGATAGGTGGACTTCAGTTTGGACAGGGTTCGATACCGCAGGAGAAGGCTCGGAATGGTGTAATTGGATGCAGAGAGCATCTTGAGGACCTTGACATCTGTGGAATAGCGTCCGCTCTTGGCCGTCTTTTTCCGGCCGGGAAGGCCCAGCTTCTCAAAGAGAACAAAGCCCAGTTGCTGGGGTGAATTGATGTTGAAAACCATGCCGGCCTCGGCAAAGATAGCCTCTTCGATCTTTTTCATCTCCAGTGCAAAGCGCCCGGACATCTCTTCAAAAAAGGAGGCATCGATCCGGATCCCGGCCATTTCCATATCCATAAGCACCGGGATGAGCTTCATTTCGACATCATAGAAAAGGGCCTCATTTTTCTCCAGCCGAAGTCTTTCCCCCAAAACCCGCATGAGCCTGAGGGTAATATCCGCATCCTCACACGAATACTCACAGGCCTTCTCTATTGCTGCCTCTTCAAAGCCGCATGCATGCTTGCCCTTGCCCGTCACCTCCTGGTAGCTCATCATCTTGTGATTCAGGTAGTGCTGCGCCAGATAATCCAGGTTGTGCTGCCGAATGCCGGGGTTGATCACATAGGAGGCGATCATAGTGTCAAAGTGGATCCCTTTTAGATCCACCCCGCTCCGTTTCAGGACCTCGGCGTCGTATTTGATGTTCTGCCCTGCCTTTAAAATGGCTTCGTCTTCGAGTATCCCTTTCAGAATCGGAAGGGCAGCGGTCCAGTCCACCTGTTCCGGGACCCCCAGATACCGATGCCTCAGGGGAAGATAGACGGCCTCACGCTCCCGCCGGCAAAAAGAGATCCCGACAAGTTCCGCGGTCAGGGGATCCTTGCCGGTCGTCTCGGTATCTACGGCCACAAGGCCGCTTTCCCTGATCTCCCGGGCCAGAGATCTCAGATCTGCGATGGACCGGCAGAGACGATAATCCGTGTGCCCCTTGTGCCGCGATGAAAACTGATCCCACAATTCCCTGAATTCCAGGTCCCTGAAGATATCCGCCAGTTCCTCTTCAGCGGGCTCACCCAGTCGGATATGCTCGATATCAGCCTCAATGGGCACAAATTGATCAATGGTCACCAGTTTTCTGCTTAAGAAGGCGTCATCCCGAAAGGACTCCAGGTTTTCTTTCAGTTTTTTCCGGGGAATCTCGTCCAGGCGCTCAAAGACCGCTTCAAAGGACCCGAACTCCTGGATCAGGCGAATGGCCGTTTTTTCGCCGACCCCCGGCACACCCGGGATATTGTCCGAGGCGTCGCCGGCAAGCCCCATCACGTCGATAAACTGGACCGGCTCCAATCCATACGTCTTTTTGATGGATTCATAATCGGTCGCCTCATCCTTCATGGTGTCCCACAAAGAGGCTTGGGGCGTCACCAACTGCCTGAAATCCTTGTCGCCAGTCACCATGACCACCTGAAACCCCTGATCCTGGCAGATTCTGGCCCATGTTCCGATAACATCGTCGGCCTCATATCCTTCCATTTCAAACATGGGGATGCCCAGCGAGACCACAATCTGTTTGAGCAAGGGAAGCTGAATGGCCATGTCTTCCGGCATGGGCGGGCGGTTGGCCTTGTATGCCTCGTAAATCCTGTGTCTAAACGTGGGGCCCTTGACGTCGAAGGCAATTGCCATATAGGCGGGCTTTTTGTCTTCAAGCAGTTTGAGGACCATCTTGGTGAAGCCAAGGATGGCGTTTGTGGGGAATCCCTTGGAATTGGCCAGACCCCGGATGGCGTGATAAGCCCGGTGGATATAGGAACTCCCATCTACGAAATAAACGGTTGCTGGATCAGTTGCCATAATTTTTTATTATATGTCAACTGCTCAGAAACCGGAAGGACTAATTTTGAGAGGCCTTATTTCACTTGATGTTCCTCCTCTTGAACCCCATAATCGCGATGGTTCCAAGACGTCAACCAAATGTAATGTCTCAATAAATGGGGGCAGAAGGGTTTTTCTTCTGCCCCGCTGGTACGTTCGCTGACATTCCCCTTAAAGAAACACCTGCGGCGATTGCCCGATATACGGCTGATTGGCGTCCCCCAGGACTCTTCCGAGAATTTTCCGGCCTTGGATATCTTCCATGCGCACCTTGTAAGGGCCTTTACCCCAACCAGAAGGAACCGTGAAGAGAACCGGCAGATAGTTGTCGCTCCTCCCCTGCATAAGGGCCTTTTCCCGGGACTCCCATCTCTCCGCAAGCACATTAAATTCCCTGTGCAGGCATCTCTGCCAGAATCCCAAACGCTTCTCCTCTCCCAATCTCCTCAGCCGGGCCGCCCGATCCTTGATTTCCTCAGGACATACCCTTGGCCTGAACCGGCTGGCCGCGGTGCCGGGCCGGGGCGAAAATGGAAATACGTGGAGATAGGAAACCGGCAGGTTCTTGAGAAGGGAACAGGTATTTTCGTGGGCGGCTTCGTCCTCTCCGGGAAATCCCACCATCACATCCGCGCCAATGGCCCCGTAAGGAATACGGGCATGAATGACCTCCACAAGAGAGGCAAAATCCCTCACCGTATAACGCCGTCCCATCCGGCGAAGCACCCGGTCGTCCCCGCTCTGTAAGGGCACATGGAAATGGGGGCAGAGCCACGGTTCAGAGACCGCCATGTCGATCACGTCCCTGCCGATCCCATTGGGTTCCAGAGAGCTGAGCCGGATGCGCAGAGGAAATTGCTCATCCCCGATCCGTCTGAGGAGAGAAACCAGGTTGTTGCCGTTCCCCAGATCCAGCCCGTATTTGCCCAGATTAATTCCCGTGAGCACCACTTCTTGACAACCTTGTTCCGCCATCCGGGCCAGCAGCCCTATCGCCTTCCAGGGGCGAAGGCTTCGCAAAGGTCCCCGGGCAAAGGGAACAATGCAGTAAGTGCAAAAGGATTCGCAACCATCCTGGACCTTGAGATAGGCCCGTGCACGACCCGGAACACATGAGATTTCCATGATATCGAACCGGTCGCCGCTCTCAAATGGCTTTAGCAGGAAATCCGGATGACCTTCTCCCGGGCCGGAAACATGGCGCAACAGGGAGTCGGGGACCCGGGCTTTCATCCGGTTGTCCGCGATAAAGCCCAGACCCTCAATCGCAGCCAGCTCTTCGGGAAAGACCTGTGCATAACACCCCACCGCTCCAACCCGGCCCCGGGGATTCTCCCGGATCGCCTTTCGGATGGCCTGCCGGGACTGGTGTGCGGCCCGCTGAGTCACAATGCATGTATTGACAATCACCGCATCTGCTGGCTCATTCCTGGCCGCCATGCGCCAACCGGCCCGTATCAATGCCTCATTAAAATAGGCTGACTCATATTGATTGACCTTGCACCCAAGGGTAATGATTTTAAATATTTTGGGGTTGTCTGTCATTTCTGGCGTCTGGTTTGTTGCGTTTTCAGGTTACAGCCGATCCTTCCCTGACGACCGGCATGTCATAACCATTTGCAACCATTCATGCGACGTTCGATGTTCAACGTGGTTTTTTGCGTAACAGCTCAATAAATGGGGGCAGAAGGGTTTTTCTGACGCGACTGCCGGGAGGGCGCCGTCTCTTTGTGACTTATCAGTGGGGGAAGCCGCAGCTCGACGAAGTCGAGAATGCGGAGGGGGCAA
>JAGHEC010000395.1 GCA_021159525.1 Deltaproteobacteria bacterium
ACAAGGCAATGGCGGGCAGGCTTGCCCCTTTGGCATTCTCGACTTCGTCGAGCTGCGGCTTCCCCCACTGATAAGTCACAAAGAGACGGCGCCCTCCCGGCAGTCGCGTCAGAAAAACCCTTCTGCCCTCATTTATTGAGCTATTACGGATCATTTCTCTTGCTCAAACGCAAAGCGTTGAGCAACAAAGAGGTTGGGGGGCGCCGCCCCAAAGAGATATTCTTCAAGGAAATCGTCATCCATCGCGCGTGGGGGTCACCATCCGAACACGGCTGGGACTGGAAGGGTTTATATGTGATGCCAGATCGTTTGCAATAACAGTTGAGTCCGCGTATCAAACCGTATGGAAAACATGATGCCTACGGGGCAGGAGGTAATTCCCATGCAGACAGCCGCCAACCCGCACACAGACATCGTTATTGTCTTCTATGGAAAACGCAGCGATCTGGACGCCTGTCTGGAGTCCATAGAGAGGCACTGCACCCATTACAGGATGCATATTGTGGATAATAACCGGGAGAATACAGGCTTTACCCGGGGCGTCAACAAAGGAATCCGCGATGGAGACGCCCCGTATGTATGGCTGCTGAATCAGGATGCCGTCGTATTGAAAGGGGCCCAGGATGCACTGATCAACAGGCTCAATTGCGACCCTAAGATAGGTATTGCTGCTTCCATGCAGCTCAACCCCGATGACAAGGACTTTATTACACATGGGGGGACGTTAAGGGCCTTTCCCACAGGTCTTCACAAGGGGGGCCGGCTTTCGAGGGGAGAGTGCCTGTTTCCCTTGAAGCAGTCCTGGGTCAATTTCGCATCGGTTATGTTAAAGCGGAAAATGATCGATCAGATCGGGCTTCTGGATGAGTCCATGTTCCTTTTTTATTCGGACGCAGACTACTGCTATTGGGCCCGCTACAATGGCTGGCAGGTGTGGTATGAGCCCGAATCACGTGTCCTGCATAAGCTAAATGTCTCGAGCCGAGGATCTGACTGGCAAACAAAAGATATGCTTGTATTTATGAAAAAATGGGGGCTTCGGCTGAGGCCTGAGATGCTTAAAGCGGACATATCAGGCACCAGCCGTTAGTATGGAACAACGAGAGACTTATACTACAATCAGAGAGTTATTGCACCTTAAATTCCGTCATCCAGAATTTGTGGAGGGGGGAATCCCTTGCGCATCCCAGCCCCGCGCCTCATAGTAGTCCGAAAGAAGACGGTCCATCTGAGCCTCGGTGATGATCTTTTGGCTCTCAGGAAGTGCTTCTTTGTAATAACGATTAGGCAGCTTGTCTTCTTTGAGCGTAAGGCCTTCTCGGATATTGAAGCGCCTGGTTGTGCTGCTGATATTGTTAGCAATCGACCTCATCGCCTCCGTGTTCAATGACATCCCCGTAACCGCCTTAATCATTGTGCTCAGCTCTTCCCACTGGTAAAGATCACGATAAAAACGGCATAATATCAGGGTATCAAGGATAATCAGCCGATCTTCCCATTCAGCAAACATCTCAGCTTTTCCCTCTATTTGATCCGGATCAATCATCTTGCTTAAGTCCGGTTTATAGAACGTAGACCTCAAATGGCATGCCCCTCTTGGGGAACTTCCGTAAGCAAGGCCCATACCTTTAAAGACACGAGGATCGTAGCCCGCTGGTTCCAGGCCCTTGACATGGATAGCTTCATCTTCCATGCCCCATTCCAGGGCAGCATCTCTTATCCCTTTGGAAAGAATCTTGCCAATCCCCCGCCCGTAAACCATATCTCTCAGCAGTGCTGCTATCTTATCGGGTTCGCCGTAATCTATATCGTATTCGACTTTCCCTTGGCGTACAGCCTCGATGGTAAAGGCGGCCAAGTTCCCGGCGCTAATTGTATCGATCCCCAAACGGTCACAGATATCATTCAAATAGGCAATCTCTTCAATGCGTTTTACCTCGCAGAGACCGCCAAAGGCATAAATAGTTTCATATTCGGGGCCCTCGATCTTGAGGCCCTTATGACGTCCTTCTTTCACGACAGAGAGCCTCCCGCAGGCGATAAAACATTTTAAACACGCATGAGGGGTAACCTCAAGATGCTTGTGAAACGCATCCGCATTGATGGCCTCTCTGTGTGCAGCCTTTCCATTATGCCAGTAATGAGTTGGAAAGCTGCCCGCATTGCTCATAATGTCGACCATCATGGGAGTACCTTTATTCTTGTAGGCAATAACCCCCGGGTCATTTTTTCCCTTTTGGCCCACATCCTTAACAAAGCGCTTCACAAGATCAGGGTAAGCCGGTTCTTTCATCTTTTTGCCCCAAAAAGCAATAGCTTTTATCTGCTTAGACCCCATCACCGCGCCTGCACCGGTCCGGCCTGCACTTCGCCAGTAATCATTTTCAATGGCCGCAAAACTCACACCATTCTCACCTGCTGGGCCGATACACAGGACGCCACACTTGTTGACGCCGTGACGATTTTTCCTAACCCATGCTTTAACCCGGTTTTCGGTTTCAAAGGTATCCACCCCCCACAGATCAGGCGCATCATGAAAAAATACCCCCTGATCCGAAATTTCAATCCAACAGGGCTTCCCGGAAGCGCCGTGAACGATGACTGCGTCAAAGCCTGCCTTAACCATGTAATCGCCCACAGTGCCTCCTGAATAAGATTCAGAGTAATACCCGGTCTGCGGTGATTTGGTATAGATGCCGTAACGACATGATCCCCATATGGAACTCCCGCACACCGGGCCACTCGCCAGGATGAAGTGATTTTCAGGGCTTAAGGCATTTACTCGGGGAGGGTTGTGTTTCATCAAAAGATAGGAGGCAAGCCCCTTCCCCCCCAAGCATCTCTCAAGAAGCTCATCGGAAAGTGCGTCTACCTGAAAGCTTTGATCGGACATGTTAATTCTTAGAATCTGATTGTAGAAACCCTTCATGACTGCCCCCTTGTTGTTAAGCGTTTCAAGACCGAGTCAAATTACTACCCCTCGCTTCCTGCTCACTTGTATATCTGCGTACAGCCCCTTCGTGTCGGCCCGCTTTTGACACATGAAAGGCCTTGGCCCAAAAGTCTTGGGCAGTAAACTTTTAACGGCCGAATCAAAAAGATAATACAAGATTTCCTTTCAAGAGGAAAACGAAAAGCCACCCGGAATACACAAAATTGGAAGTTTTTCGTCACTGCAAAAATTCGTAACCCCGCGAAACGGCGGAAAAAGGAAAACAATCCCTTGAATACCTGGTTCTGAGATGAACCGGACACGTTCCACGTATCCGCGATTTGGGTCAAAAAGGGCTTTTTCGTTGGCGGTTATCAAGAAACCATCTAATTACCGGCTCCAACAAGCGCATCCTTTACCATAACTGACCGATCAAAACCATATTGATAAAAGGTAGCCAATAGCATATATTTTCCCAATAATAGACCGTAACGGCTCAATGAACAGGGCCAAAAGGGTTTTTCTGACGCGACTGCCGGGAGGGCGCCGTCTGTTGTCCACTCGCTTCGCTCGACTCAGACCGGAGGCCCGGAGCGGAAGAAAAATTCTTCTGCCCCGGCACTAGGTTCGCAGTTATCCCCCTAATTATTGAGGTGATACGTTTCTATTTCCATAAATGAGAATTTTTGCGCAAAATCAAGGGAATCAAGGGCTTGGGCGGAGGCGTACTGTAGTACGCCGCACCTGTCTGCGTGCCCCGCACAGCCAGGCAAGGAATCCCGCAGATTAACGCAGAGGTTGCGCAACAAGGCCATTTATGGATGAAAACTATCTAAATTGGAGCACTGAAAAACGAGATATTGAAGGCTAACCGAGGAATTTCCTTTGAGGAAGTTGCTCTGGACATTGAGATCATACGTCATATTCCGTCTGAATTTTTCCCGTAATCCGAAAGGGAGGCTACGGCTCAAAAGGCAAAGCTCGTCTATCATGACAGCTCTGGAAAATATCCACATAGGCGCCTCAGGTTGGCACTATGACAGCTGGATAGGACCATTCTATCCTGAAAGGCTCCCTAAGAGGGATTTTTTAGCCTTTTATTCCAGGCACTTTCAGACGGTTGAAATCAACCACTCCTTTTACCGGCTTCCCAAGACCGAGGTCCTGACCGCCTGGCGCAAGGCCGTACCCGAAGGATTCTTGTTCGCTGTAAAGGCGAGCCGCTACATCACCCACATGAAGAAGTTGAAAGACGCCAAAGAGGCCCTTACCGCCTTTCTAAAACGGGTTGATGCACTTGGAGACAAGCTGGGTCCCATCCTTTTTCAACTTCCGCCGCGCTGGCGTTTCAACCCGGAGCGCTTCCGCGCCTTTTTGGAAAGTTTGCCCAGCAACTACCAATACGCCTTTGAGTTCCGCGACACCTCCTGGATGAACCCTGCCGCGTATGAGGCCTTGAATATGGTCAGGGCGGCCTTCTGCATCTATGATCTGGCAGGGTATCGTTCACCAAAAGAGATTACATCGGATTTCATCTATGTGCGCCTCCACGGTCCGAATGACGCCTACAAGGGGAGCTACTCTGTCTCGACGCTGTCCAGATGGGCGGGGGCATTTTCGACCTGGGTGGATATGGGCAACCAGGTCTTCTGCTATTTTGATAATGACGAAGCCGGATACGCCGCGCAAAATGCATCGAAACTGCAAGAGATAATCACCAAATAGACGGCGGGCCCGCGCCCTATCCTGATTGCCCAATAGCCGGTAACAGGGGCGTATCCCGTCAGCCAGTTGATCGAGAAGAAGGGCGTAGCTTACCAGGTTGTCTCCCGTGCCAGGTCCAGACCCGCCTGCAAGGCCATCCGATTTATCTCGAGGGACTCGAGCGGAACCCGGCCTGCCAAGACCTGCTCGATGGATTCGGCTCTAATCAGACCGCTCAATCCGACAAGGACCCCCAACACGCAGATATTAAAGACAATCGGATTTCCAATCCGATTCGCCACGGTGTCATGCATGCCGAAGCCCACCTGGCGCGCATCCACCTTGGGATCCTGCCGTACATAGCGGGTATCGGTCAACAACAGACCGCCCGGGCGCACGGACCAGGAATAGCGACTGTAGGCCTCCTGGGTCAGACAGACCGCGATGTTGGGCTGTTCCACCTTGGGGTAATAGATGGGCTCATCGGACAGAATCACATCGGCCCGAGTGGCCCCGCCCCGCGACTCCGGGCCGTAGGACTGGGTTTGAACCGCATTCAGATCTTCGTAAACCACCGCGGCCTCGGCCAATATAATGGCTGCGGTAATCACCCCCTGGCCTCCGGCGCCGCTCAGAATGATGCGCTGGGTCTGCATATCTGTTCCCCTATCTGCTTGTTCTAATGGCCCCCAACCTGACCTATGAATCATCCTCTGCTGCAATCCCCTGCTTCTCCAGTCGATACCGGAGCGACCGAAGCGTGATCCCCAGGATTTCGGCAGCCGCCTGTTTGGATCCACGGGCCATTTCCAATGCCTCCACGAGATACTCCCTTTCTATCTCGGCCATTACCTTATCCAACCGGATCCCGTCCGGTCCAATGCGGGCCCGGGTCCCCTTCCCCTCAACCTCCCTTTTCAACCTGGAAAGGGTCAGGCTCTCGGGCAGAACAATATTGGAGGCCTCCAGAGCCACGCTCCGCTCCACAATATTCTCCAGTTCCCGCACATTGCCCGGAAAAGGATAGTGGCTGAGGATATCCATGGCATAGGTCGAGATTTTCTTGATGTCCTTGCCCATCTGAAGAGAACATTTCTCCACAAAATGTTGTGCCAGCAAAGCGAGATCCCCTTCCCTCTCCCGCAGTGGAGGAATAATGATGGGGATTACATTCAGTCTGAAATAGAGGTCTTCCCTGAAATTCTTGTTCAGGACCTCCTTTTCGAGATCCTTGTTGGTGGCAGAGATAAACCGGACATCCACCTGCTTCATCTCCACCCCGCCTACAGCGGTAAAGGCCCGTTCCTGAATCACCCTTAAGAGTTTGACCTGGATTACCGGCGACAGTTCGCCCACCTCATCCAGGAAGACCGTGCCCCCGTCGGCAACATCAAAGAGGCCTTCCTTATCGGCGACTGCGCCGGTAAAGGCGCCCTTCCGGTGGCCGAACAGCTCGCTCTCTATGAGGGTTTCAGGCATTCCCGCACAGTTGATCACCACGATCGGCCTGTTACGCCTGTCGCTCAGGTTATGGATGGCCTTGGCCACCAGCTCTTTTCCAGTCCCGCTTTCCCCCATAATAAGCACATTGCTCTTGGTCCGTGACACCCGCTCAATCAGATCATACACCTTCCTCATCTGCGGGCTCTCGCCTATCAGACAACCAAAATGAAGACGACCACTCAGTCCCTTCTTCTCTTTGGAGGCAGGGGGCTCCAGGGACAGGGCGTCCCTCACCACCCGCTTGAGATCATTAACCTTGAACGGCTTTGGAAGATAATCATAGGCGCCCTCTTTCATGGCCTCCACAGCCGTTTCAGGGGTGGCAAATGCGGAAATGAGAATGACCGGAGTCTCCGGATCCTGCTCCTTTACCTTTTTCAGGACCCCCATCCCGTTAATATTTCGCATCCGAATATCGGTAATGACCAGATCAAAGGTCTCCCGCACCAGGATCTTACATGCATCTTCCCCGTCCTGTGCCGCAGTCACCTGATAGCCTTCCTTGGTCAGCATGATCTCCAGAAATTCCCTCATGCTGGCCTCATCATCGACCACCAATATCCTATTCCTTTTCCCAGACAACCCTGCCTCCAACCATGGTCAGCTCGGCGATCCCTTTCAATTTCTGCCCGATAAACGGAGAATTCTTGCTTTTGGAGAGAATCCTGTCCGGCTCAAAGACATATTCATAATCCGGATCAATGATCGTAAGGTCGGCGATCCCCCCTGCAACCAGACGGCCGCCCGGCACGCCCAGGATACTTGCCCCGGCCCAGGAAAGCTTGTTGATAGCATCGGTCAATTCCAGAACCCCTTCCCGAACCAACTCAAGGGTGAGGGGAAGTGCTGTCTGGAGACCGATCATCCCAAAGGCGGCCTTGTCAAATTCCACCGCCTTTTCCAGGGGGCTGTGGGGCGCATGGTCCGTGGCAATCACGTCAATGACTCCCTCCCGCAGGCCCGACTTAATGGCCGCCACGTCTTCCGGGGTCCTAAGGGGCGGATAGACCTTGGCAAGGGTGTCGTATTTCATAACCCGGCGATGATCCAGGGTGAAATAATGAGGCGCGGTCTCGGCCGTCACCGGAATCCCGTCTTCCTTTGCCCGACGGACCAGTTGAACCGAGGAGGCAGTGCTCACATGGGCAATGTGGACCGGCTTCCCGGTCAACCTGGCCAGAGAGATCTCCCTGTAGACCATAATGTCCTCACTGGCATCGGGAATCCCAGCAAGGCCGATCTGTGTGGATACAACCCCCTCGTGCATGACCCCACCGGCTGACAGGGCCCTGTCCTCACAGTGAGAAATTACCCGAAGACCGTAAAAGGCAGCGTATTCCAGAGCCCTTCGCATCAACTCGCTGTTGACCACAGGGAATCCGTCGTCTGAGAGGCCCACGGCCCCCGCCGCCTTCAGATCTCCGAAATCGGTAAGACCTTCGCCGGCCTGTCCTTTTGATATGGCGGCGATGGGATAGACCCTGACGAGTCCGGCCCTTTCAGCCTGCTCCAGGATGAATTCCGTTACGGCCCGGCAATCGTTGGGAGGATCGGTGTTGGGCATGCAAGCCACAGCCGTGTAACCGCCTGCGGCCGCAGCCTTTGCCCCGGTGGCAATGGTCTCCTTGTATTCATGTCCCGGCTCCCTCAGGTGGACATGCATATCGATCAAGCCGGGGACAACCAGTTTGCCCGATGCGTCGATCTGCCGGATATGAGGCCCCTCTTCCTGAAAGCCCCCATGAGGAACGATCCTTAAGACCTTTGCCCCTTCAATGATGACATCGAGCGCCTCCTTTTTCCTCCTGACGGGATCAATCAGATCGCCGCCCCTGATCCACGTTATCACCCTTGGCTCCTCCAATCAAAAGATACAAAACGGCCATGCGCACAGCCACCCCGTTTGCCACCTGGTCCAGAATAACAGACCAGGGGCCGTCTGCCACCTCCGGCGTTATTTCCACCCCCCGGTTAAGAGGCCCCGGATGCATCACAATAGCCCCTTCATTGGCGCCCTGCAGGATCTCCCTCGTCAGACCGAAAAAGGCGGCATATTCCCGGATGCTCGGAAACAAAACCCTGGTCTGCCTCTCCAGTTGAATGCGGAGCACCATCACCACGTCTTTTCCCCAAATCGCCTCTGCCGGATCGGCAACCACATTCACTCCAAACGTCTCTATCCCAATCGGCATCATGGTAGGCGGACCCGAAAGCGTTACCTCAGCCCCCATCTTGGTCAAGCCGATGATGTTGGATCGGGCCACACGGCTGTGGGAGATATCGCCCATAATCACTACCTTCAACCCCTTAATCCGGCCCATCTTTTCCCTGATTGTATACAAATCCAGAAGGGCCTGGGTCGGGTGTTCGTTGATGCCGTCTCCCGCATTGATGATGCCGGCACTCACCTCCCTTGCCAGCATATGGGGCGCCCCGCTAGAGGGATGTCTCAAAACGATCACATCTGGCCGCATGGCCTGTAAATTTCGCGCGGTGTCCACAAGGGTCTCACCCTTCACCATGCTGCTTGTAGATGCGGAAAGACTGAAGGTATCTGCACTGAGCCGCTTGGCAGCCACATCAAATGAGGTTCGGGTCCGGGTGCTCGGTTCATAGAAGAAATTGACGATGCTCTTGCCGCGCAGCGTGGGGACCTTTTTGATATCCCTGGCAGAAATCGCCTTCAATGATTCGGCCGTATCCAGAATCAGGTTGATTTCCTGGACAGACAACTGCCGCATCCCCAACAAATCTTTATGCCCGAATTTCGTCACAGCAGACTCCTCAAAAAAAACCCCCTTGCCTGCGATCAGACAAGAGGGTCTTTAATATTGCGCCACCATGCAATCATCATCTATTTATTGGATATTGCTTGAAGTTTTGCCGGAAAATTGGATTTACCCGAATTGTGAACCCCTGAACCATTGGAGGATCATACACAAAGCCGCGCTCGGGAGCAACTCCAAAAAGAGGGGCCATCGCCGCCCCCTTAATGGTCCTTCCGGTTCGATCACCTTCCTTTCGCCTTTCCCGATAGTCTGGCTTCATCAGCGGGAAGGAGCTGAACAATCGAAACAGGGGCACCATCGCCTTTGCGCACCCCCTTTTTGACAATTCTCAGATAGCCGCCCTGTCGATCAAGAAAGCGCTTCCCGGCCTCATTGAACAGCTTATGTACAACTGCCTTGTTCTCCATATAGGCAAGGGCCTGACGCCGGGCATGGAGATCTCCCCGTTTAGCGAGAGTAACCATTTTTTCAGCCACAGGACGGATCGCCTTGGCCTTCGCATCGGTTGTTTCGATCTGTTCATGTGCGAACAGAGATGTCACCATGTTCCTGAGCATAGCCCGCCGATGCCCTGTATTGCGTCCTAACTGTTTCCCTGCCTTCCTATGCCTCATTTATCTTTTCCCTTTCGCTTTTTTTCGCCTTCAGTCTCCTCGCCGGCCTTTTTCTATTTCTTCTTTGCCCTTACCTCTTTTTCTTCATCTCCGTCTTTTTCCAGAGCCGCCTCTTCTCTCCCATCCCCTTCCGTCTCTGCCTCTTGCCCTTCCCCTTCTTGCACTGCTTCCTTCTCATCAAGGACCGGGGCCGTTGGAAAATGAGGTATCTTCATACCCAAGGAGAGTCCCATCTCTTCCAGAATAGACTTGATCTCGTTGAGGGACTTTCTTCCGAAATTCTTGGTCTTGAGCATTTCGCCTTCTGTTTTTTGAACCAGTTCACCGATAAGGGAAATCTTGGCGTTTTGAAGACAGTTGGCCGAACGCACCGATAACTCGAGATCCGAAACAGGTCGAAAGAGGTTTTCGTTCAGCTTTTCTCTCTCCACATCCTCTTCCTCTTCCTCCGGCTCTAACTCCTCCTCAAAATTGATGAACGGGTTCATCTGCTCCTTGAGGATCTTGGCGGCATAAGCCACCGCATCTTCAGGGAGCACGCTTCCATCTGTCCATACCTCCAAGGTCAACTTGTCATAATCAGTTATCTGACCCACCCTGGCGTTTGTGACCACATAGTTGACCTTTTGAATGGGAGAAAAGGCTGCATCCATAGGGATGACGCCAATTGGCGCTTCAGATGATTTGTTTTTCTCGGACGGCACATACCCCTTGCCCATCCTAACCACCATCTCCATATTCACCTTGCCCTCCTTGTTGAGAGTGGCAACGTGTTGTTCAGGGTTGAGGATTTCTACCAGGCCGTTCGTCTCAATATCACCAGCCGTCACCACGCCCTCACCCTCGGATTGCAGGTGGATAAGGGCCTCCTCCGTATCGAGCATCTTGAGACGTATCGCCTTCAGATTCAGAATAATATCCGTGACATCTTCTAACACCCCGGGAATGGTTGAAAACTCATGAAGAACATTGTCAAACTTGACGGAGACAATAGCCGCCCCTTGCAGGGACGACAACAACACGCGCCTCAGCGAATTTCCGATAGTAATGCCGAACCCCCTTTCCAGAGGTTCACATACAAACTTCCCGTAGGAGCTGGTGCAACTCTCCGGATCAATCTCGATCCGTTTCGGCTTTATCAACTCACGCCAGTTTTTGCTCTTTAGATCTACCAAGAAGGCCTCCCCATGCTTTTGTTGACAATATGTAATGAAACCGTTAGGTCAGCATTAACAAATTTCACGTACTTATTTTGAATACAATTCTATAATAAGCTGTTCCTGAATGGGCATCGTGAGATCTTCTCGGTTGGGAAGGGACTTCAGCGTCCCCTTAAACTTTTCCTTGTCAACTTCAATCCAGTCCGGAATGCCACGTCTGACCACAGTCTCCATTGCCCCGATAATCTGAGGCGCCTTTTTGCTTTCCTCTTTAACCTTGATTTCATCTCCCGGCTTAACCAGATAAGAAGGGATATTGACCTTCTTGTCGTTCACCGTAAAATGGTTGTGTCTGACAAGTTGTCTTGCTTGACTGCGTGAGGCGGCAAACCCCATTCTATACACGATATTATCCAGACGAGACTCCAGTATCAGCAAGAGATTGGTGCCGGTGACCCCTTTCCGCCTGTCGGCCAAGGTATAATATCCCTTGAACTGCTTTTCCAGTACACCATAAATCCTTTTAACCTTCTGCTTCTCCCTGAGTTGGACTTTATAATCAGAGATCTTCCCTCCGCGTCTCTGTCCGTGTTGGCCCGGCGCATAGGCCCGTCTTTCAAAGGCACACTTGTCCCCATAGCACCTGTCGCCCTTCAAATAGAGCTTCAGATTCTCTCGTCGGCACAATTTGCATGAAGAATCCCTATATCTGGCCAAAATAAGCCCTCCTGCCCCGATGCATCATCATCCATTGCTTTCTATTCATTTTGACTCCGGCACACAGCATGGCTACTCTTATACCCGCCGGCGCTTCGGAGGCCGGCAGCCGTTATGGGGAATAGGCGTCACGTCTCTGATAACCGTCACCGTAAAGCCTTCTACCTGCAATGACCGCAAGGCAGCCTCTCTCCCGACACCAGGACCCTTGACCCGGACTTCTGCCACCCTCATTCCCTGGTCCATGGCCTGCCTGAGCGCGTCCCTGCCCGCGATCTGGGCCGCAAATGGGGTGCTCTTTCGAGACCCCTTCACGCCGCCTCTTCCCGCGCTTGACTGGGCAATGACATTTCCCTCAAGATCGGTAATTGTTACGATGGTATTGTTAAAGGTCGACTGGATATGCACAATCCCGGAGGGGACATTCTTCTTTTCCTTTTTGGATTTAACTCTCTTTCTCGCCGTTTTTGCCATGCTGTATCCTCAAATCGCTATTTTTTTCTCTTTCCCATCACGGCACGCCGCGGTCCCTTCCTGGTCCTCGCGTTCGTACTGGTCCGTTGCCCCCTGACAGGCAGCCCTTTGCGGTGTCTCAAGCCACGGTACGCTCCAAGGTCCATCAGCCGCTTGATATTCATGGATACTTCCCGTCTCAGATCCCCCTCAACCTTGCATCTCTCGTCGATGACCCTTCTGATGCTGGTGATCTGATCCGGAGTGAGATCGTCGGATTTAATGCCCCCGTCTACACCGGCCTCGGATAATATCTTCTGTGCCATCGGCCTCCCAATCCCATAGATATAGGTGAGGGCAATCTCAATCCGCTTTCCCCTTGGTAAGTCAACACCCGCGATCCTTGCCAATTTTTAGCTCCTCTTTCCTTAATAGTCCAAAACCCGCTGATTCAAGCACCCGCATCCCGGCCTCGCGGGAGCGCGATCATCCCTGTCGCTGCTTGTGGCGAGGATTGTCGCAAATCACACGCGTAATGCCGTTTCGCCGAATAATCTTGCACCGCTTACAGATCTTCTTAATTGATGGTTTCACTTTCATAATCCTTGTATCCTCACACATCCGCTTTTCGCGCTGTTGTAAAAACGGAGGAAAGCGTTGTCAACACCCGGGATGTCTCTGCATCACTGCCTTGTACCCCGGTAAACAATCCGTCCCCTGGTTAAATCATACGGGGATAGTTCCACCACCACCATGTCCCCTGGCAATATCTTAATGAAATTTTTTCGAATCCTGCCTGATATATGGGACAACACCCGGTGCCCGTTCTTGAGTTCCACCCTGAACATGGCATTGGGCAGCGTTTCAATCACAATTCCCTCGACCTCAATCGCTTCTTCCTTGGGCATATGACCTTCTTCGTTAAACCGCCCATTCCAAAAAGACCTGCCAAGAACCTATCTCGCCTTTCCAAACCCCTTCTTCATAAAGCTTTCGTAATGCCTGGTCAACAGATGGGACTCGATCTGATTTGTGGTGTCCATTGCCACGCCCACCACAATCAGGAGCCCGGTTCCACCGAAATAAAATGGCACATGCAAATGGTAGATCAGGATAGTTGGCAGGACACAAACCGCCGAGACATAAATAGCACCCGAGAAGGTAAGTCTTGTCAACACCCTGTCAATATACTCTGCTGTGTTCTTTCCAGGTCTGATCCCCGGGATGAATCCTCCGGCCCGTTTCATATTGTCGGCAACGTCCACTGGATTGAAATGTACGGCGGTATAGAAATAACAGAAAAAGAATATAAACGTCACATATATCAGTGTGTAGATGATATGTCCGGGCGATAGTGCTTTGACAATATATTGAAGCCACGGAAACTCATCAACACTCAAGAAATTGGCAATGGTCGCCGGGAACATGATGATAGAAGAAGCAAAAATGGGCGGAATTACCCCTGCGGTGTTGACCTTGAGGGGCAGATGCGTGCTTTGACCGCCATACATCTTGCGGCCGATTACCCGCTTGGCATACTGCACCGGAATCCGTCGCTGCCCTCTTTCCACAAAAACGATAGCGCCCACCACTGCAATCATCAGCGCAACGATCAGGATCATGAAAAAGGGAGTCAGTTCCCCGGTGCTCATAAGCCTGAACGTATTGGCAACGCCCACCGGAAATCTGGCAACAATGCCCGAAAAAATGATCAGAGAGATCCCGTTTCCGATCCCGCGCTCTGTGATCTGTTCCCCAAGCCACATGAGAAAGGAGGTGCCCGCGGTCAAGGTAATCACCGTCAAAAGCCTGAATCCCCAGCCCCCTGTGGGCACAATCATGGCCCCGCCGGGGCTGGTCATGTTCTCCAGGCCGACAGCAATTCCGAATCCCTGGATGATGCTCAGTATGACCGTTCCATACCGGGTATATTGCGTAATCTTCTTGCGGCCCTGTTCGCCCTCCTTTTTGAGCTTCTCCAGATACGGGACCACCACAGTCATAAGTTCTAAGATAATGGATGCGCTGATATACGGCATGATGCCCAGGGCCATGACCGACATCTGGCTCAACGCGCCGCCGGAGAACATGTCAAAAAGACCAAAAAGCGTCCCCTGCCTCGCGTTAAAAAAAGCCGCCAATGCGGCCCCATCAATCCCGGGGGTCGGGATATGACACCCAACGCGGTAAACCGCGAGCATGAACAGCGTAAAGAGAATTTTTTTCTTCAGCTCAGGTATCTTGGCAATATTTTGAAATCCGCCGATCATACATCCATCCGTTTTACCATCGCGATTTGCAAATCTGTAATCCCGGGCACCCCAACCACCCCTGCAATCCAGGCTTATCAGCCAAAAATCGCTGTCCTCAGATCAGCTCAACCCTGCCGCCGGCCGCCTCAACCTTCCTAACAGCCGTCTTGCTTGCCTTGTGGATCCTGACAACTACAGGGCTGGACAGTTCTCCATCACCCAACAGCTTGATCCCATCCCTCATCTTTTTGACAAGCCCGGACGCCTGCAAGGCCTTGGGATCAACCGGGGCATCGGTAGAGAATCGGTTCAGATCGTCCACATTGATAACCGCGTATTCCTTCTTGAAGCGGTTGGTAAATCCTCGCTTGGGAAGGCGCCTCTGAAGCGGCATCTGTCCACCCTCAAATCCAGGCTTCACACCCCCCCCTGAACGAGAATTCTGCCCTTTTTGTCCCCTGCATGCGGTCTTTCCATGCCCGGATCCAGGACCCCTCCCTACTCTCTTTCGCTTCTTTCTGGACCCTTCAGCGGGTGAAAGCTCGTGAATCTTCATCTCTTCCCCATATCTCAACCCAGCTTGACCAGGAATGAAACCTTCTCAATCATACCCCTGATTGCTGGCGTATTATTTAGTTCCACCGACTTGTTCAGCTTGGTCAAACCCAATCCCCTAAGGGTTTGCCGAATCTTTTTGCTCTTGCCGATGCCGCTCTTGACAAGCGTTACCTTAATTGTCTCACTCATTTCCAACTCTCGCCTCCGGGATCCGGCTGTATCAGCCTCGGCTGCTCTCCAGGCTGAAGCCTCCCTGAATCAACAGGCTACGCCCCCGCTTCCTCTACTGCCTTTCCCCTCCGGAGCATAATCTTCTCCGGATTGCGGAGTAGACGAAGTCCCTTGATGGTTGCCTTCACCACATTATGAGGATTGTGGGAACCCAGGCATTTGGTCAGGATATTCTGAATTCCCGCTGCCTCCAGAACCGCACGAACCGCTCCACCGGCAATCAAACCCGTACCTTTTGCCGCAGGCTTCAGCAATACGCGGCCCGCGCCGCAGTTCCCGATGACCTCATACGGAATGGATTTCTCGCTCAGGCATACATTTCTCATGTCCCTTTTGGCCTTCTCGATCCCCTTTCGGATGGCTTCCGGCACCTGATTGGCCTTTCCCAGCCCACTCCCCACCATGCCTTTGCCGTCTCCCACAACAACAATAGCGCTGAAACTGAACCGTCGTCCACCCTTGACAACCTTTGCCACCCGGTTGATGTGGACCACCTTCTCGATCAACTGCGCTTCGTCTTCTCCTGCAAACACCGGTCATCTCCCTGTAAAACGATTATCCCATATAAAAATTGGACAGCTTCCATTTCACCTTGTTTTACGCAGACACTGGCATGAAAAACTTAAGAAAGGCTGCACCTCCTCCAGCATCATCAAAATTCCAGCCCGCTTTGGCGCGCCGCATCTGCAACCGCCTTCACCCGACCGTGGTATAAGAACCCGTTGCGATCAAAAACCACCCGTTTGATCCCCCTGGACAAGGCGGACTCAGCGATGGCTGAGCCAACTATTGCTGCACCCTTCTTGTTGGCCCCGTCCTTACCTATCTTTGAACGAAGATCCTTGGACACAGAAGATGCCGCGACCAATGTCTTTCCCTCAAAATCGTCTATGATTTGGGCGTAAATGTGTCTTGAACTTCTGAAAACACACAGGCGCGCCCTCTCGGAGGTCCCTCTGATCTTCTTGCGGACCCTTCGTTTCCTTCTCAATCTTTTCTCGGATCTGCTAACAGCGCCCATCCCCGAAACCTCTTCATCCCTTTCTGCTGATGGCTATTTTGATCCCGCCTTGCCCGCTTTTCTCCGAATAATCTCATCCGCATATTTAATGCCCTTGCCCTTGTAGGGCTCAGGCGCCCGGAGTCCACGGATCTTGGCAGCGGTCACTCCCAGAAGTTCTTTATCAATGCCGCTTAAAACAATTTTGTTCTTTTCAATAGCGCCCTCGATTCCCTCCGGCAGATCAAAGTGGATCGGATGTGAATATCCAAGGCTTAAAACAGCCGTTCTACCATTCATTTCGGCCCTGTACCCGACTCCAACGATCTCAAGCCCCTTTTGGAAGCCTTTGGTAACACCTGTCACCATATTGGTGAGAAGCGCGCCAAACAGTCCATGTAGAGATCTGGCCTCCCGCGATTCATCTTTGGCCGTCACTAAAAGAACATCCCCTTCGCGTCGAATGGATATCTTCGGATGGATAGACCGCTCCAGACTCCCCTTGGGACCCTTTATCCTTACCCGATCCCCATCAATGGCCACATCTACTTCCGCCGGTATTGAAATGGGCCGTTTCCCGATGCGTGACATGTAAAAAAACCTCCCCTTTTTTCTCCCGACTCAGACGGCACTGGATCGCTTACCAAACAGAACAGAGGACCTCTCCTCCAACACCGACCTTTCTCGCCTCACTATCCGTCATCAGGCCCTTTGATGTGGAAATAATATGGATACCATACCCGTTTAGGACCTTCGGGAGACGATCATGACCTACATAAACACGGCAACTCGGCTTGCTCTCCCTCTTGAGCCCTTCAATGACCGGCACGCCTTCTTTATCGTATTTAAGAAAAATTCTTATATATCGGTGCTGACCATCGGAAACAATCCGAAAATTTTTGATGTAGCCTTCGGATTTTAGGACCTTTGCAAGATTTATCTTCAGCTTGGAGCTCGGAATATTGACGACCTCATGGGAAGCCCTCAAGGCATTCCTGATCCTTGTCAACATATCAGCAATTGGATCCGTCATTGTCATTTTATCTGCACTGCCCCCCACAATTATGTAATCGGAACATCTCTGGGTTACCCCGCGGCCCCCCTGCGTTTACCAGCTCGATTTAATTACGCCAGGAATCTCTCCCCTCGAAGCCATGTTCCTGAAACAGATACGGCAAATTCCGAATTTCCTCAGATAGGCCCGGCTCCGCCCGCAAATAGGACACCTGTTGTACTCGCGAACACTGAATTTCTGCTTCTTCCGGGCCTTAACAATAAGCGACTTCTTTGCCAAGACAACCTCCCCCTTTACCTGGCCCCCCTAATTTCGGAAAGGCATCCCCAAGTGTTTTAATAGGAAAAGACCTTCTGCATCAGTTCGGGCCGTGGTGACAATCGAGACATTGAGACCCTTCATTTTCTCTATTTTATCATAGTCTATTTCTGAAAAGATGATAAATTCTTTAATCCCAATACTGCAATTGCCCCGACCATCGAATACCTTGTCCGAAAGGCCCCTGAAATCCCTTACGCGCGGCAACCCTGCGTTAAAAAGCTTATCCATAAAATCAAACATCCTTTCGCCCCGCAATGTCACCATACAACCAATGGGCATGCCTTCCCGGAGTTTAAAACCCGCAATCGACTTTCTGGCCTTGGTTACAACCGCCCTCTGTCCTGCGATCATCGTAAGCTCCTCGACCGCAGAATCAAGGATCTTTATGTTTTGTATGGCCTCTCCCAGGCCCATATTGAGCACCACCTTCTTGATACGCGGAACGGCCATTATGCTTTTGTAGCCGAACTCCTTTATCATGGAAGGCACCACCTCGGAATGGTATATTTCTTTCAATCGAGACAACGATGCTTCCTCCCTATCCGTTGGTACGCGGCAAACAGATTCAAATCCTGCCCTTCATTCAATCCGGACTTGTTTAACCATTCATGGTCTCGCCGCATTTCCGGCAAACGCGGACCTTTGTACCGTCTTCGAGAATCCGCTTGCCGATCCGCGTCGGTTCAGCACATTTGTCGCAGATGATCATGACGTTGGAGATGTCCATAGGGGCCTCCTTTTCAACAATCCCGCCCTGACCGGTTTTCACGCCCGGCCTTGAATGCCGTTTGATCATGTTGACCTTTTCCACAACAACACGGCCCTTCTGGCTGTCAACCTTCAGCACGCTCCCTATTTTGCCCACTTCTTTTCCGGCAAGAATGATCACCTTGTCGTTTTTCTTGATGTTAGGATGCTTTTTCCGCACGTTTATCGCTCCACAGCGTTAATGTTCTCTGCCGCCTCAATCCAAATAACAGCCGCTCGATCACAGCACCTCCGGGGCCAACGATATAATCTTCATGAATTTCTTGGCCCTCAATTCCCTTGCTACAGGCCCGAAAATCCGGGTCCCTATAGGCTCTCCCTGTGTATTGATCAGTACAGCGGAGTTGTCATCAAATCGAATATGGGTCCCATCCAAACGGTGAATCTCCTTGGCTGTTCTCACGATGACCGCGCGCACAACATCTCCCTTTTTCACCTTGGAGTTAGGCATGGCCTCCTTGACAGCCACCACAATTATATCGCCAATCGTTGCATATCTCCTTTTGGACCCGCCCAACACCTTGATGCAGGAGACCAGCTTGGCGCCGGAGTTGTCAGCCACCCGCAATCTCGTTTCATTCTGTATCATTTCTTCAGCTCCAAAGGACGCTTATACCGCCTGGCTCTTTTCGATAATATTAACAACCTGCCATCGCTTCCGTTTACTGAGGGGCCGGCACTCTACAATCTGAACCTTATCGCCAATTCCACACATATTTTCCGCATCGTGGGCCAGATATTTGCCACGCCGCCTGACATATTTTCGATAAACCGAATGTCTGACCAGCCGCTCCACCAATATTACAACCGTCTTGTCCATCCGGTTGCCAATAACAGTCCCTGTCAGCGTCTTTCGCTGTCCACGCTCTCCCATCACGCCCTCGCGTTGTCTGATTGCCCTTGTGCAGACATTTCCCTGAGTACGGTCTTTACCCGAGCCAGATCCTTTTTGGTCTTGGAAATAATCGCCGTATTTGACAACTGGCCCGTGGCCTTCTGGAACCTCAGGTTAAACAGCTCCTGTTTCACCTCTCGCTCCTTTTCCCTCAATTCTTCCATGCTGAGATCTCTGAGTTCCTTTGCCTTCATTGGATTGTCTTCTCCCGGGTGACAAATTTGGTGGCAAACGGGAGTTTGTGCCCAGCCAAACGGAATGCCTCGTCTGCCACGCTCTCCGGCACACCCTCCAGTTCATACAGAATCCTTCCAGGCTTTATCACCGCCACCCATTTATCGGGGGCCGCCTTCCCTTTTCCCATCCGCGTCTCCGCAGGCTTTTTGCCAATCGGCTTATCCGGGAATATCCTGATCCAGACCTTTCCGCCACGCTTCACATGACGGGTCACCGCAATACGTGCCGCCTCTATCTGCTGGGCCGTCATCAGACCACATTCCAAGGCCTTCAGACCAAACTCACCGAATTCAAGAGTGCTGCCCCGATAGGCCTTCCCCTTTATCCTGCCCCGCTGCCTCTTCCGATATTTGACCTTCTTTGGACTCAGCATACCATCATCCTAAGCTTTTCGGTTCTTGTCAGGCAATATCTCGCCCTTAAATATGGTGACCTTCACTCCGATTACCCCATAGGTAGTGAAAGCCTCCGCAAATCCGTAGTCGATATCAGCCCGGAGAGTATGCAGCGGCACCCGACCTTCGCGGTACCACTCCCGCCGAGCCATCTCGGCCCCGCCCAATCTTCCGGCACATGCGATCTTGATGCCAAGGGCCCCAAACCTGAGCGCAGAGGTAACGCTCTTTTTCATGGCGCGACGAAACGCAATCCTTCGGACCAGCTGCATGGCAACGTTTTCAGCCACGAGCTGAGCATCCACCTCAGGTTTTCTCACCTCCTGAATATCCAGGATGACATCCCTCTTGATCTCATTTTCCAGGTCAGCCTTGAGTTTCTCGATCTCAACGCCCTTTTTACCGATGACAATACCCGGTCTTGCGACGTGCATTCGCACCCGGACTTTATTGGCCGCCCTCTCGATTTCTATTCTTGAGACACCCGCCTGGAGAACTCGCTTCTTCAGGAATTTCCTGATATTAAAATCCTCCAACACAAAATCGCCGTACTGCTCATTGGCGAACCACTTCGAATCCCAGCTTCTGTTAACCCCCAGTCTAAAACTGATCGGATGAACTTTCTGTCCCAATATACACCTCCAGCGTCACCGAAATGTCTCTTCTGCTCACAACGAACCTACTTCTCATCCAGGACAACCGTCAAATGGCTGGTCCGTTTCCGTATCCTGGTTGCACGTCCCAGGGCCCTCGGCCGCCACCGCTTCAATGTGGGGCCTTCATCAGCATATATCCTGGCAATATAAAGGGAGTCCACATCCATTTTGGCGTTTTCCTGAGCATTGGCTACTGCCGAATGGATCAGTTTCTTCACGATCCCCGCACCCCGTTGCGGCGCGAAAGCAAGCATATTAAGCGCCTCTTCAACACCCTTCCCTCGCACCTCGCCCATAACGAGGCGCACCTTTTGGGGGGAAATCCTGACAAATCTTGCAACCGCTCTTATTTCCATGTCTGCTCTTCAAAAAAGTTATGGAGATCCCTGCGCGATTATTGAATCTCCCGATTCAGCATTTCGCTACCCAGCTATTTCTGCTTCCCTTTCAATTTCGATTTCTTATCCCCTGCATGCCCATAGAAGGTCCTGGTAGGAGAAAATTCACCCAGTTTATGACCTACCATATCTTCCGAGACAAAAACCGGCAGAAATTTTTTGCCATTGTGAACAGCAAATGTAAGTCCGACAAAGTCGGGGAGGATCGTGGATCTGCGGGACCAGGTTTTTATGATCTGTCTGCTCCCCGTCGAATTAACCGCTTCCACCTTCTTCATCAGATGGGCATCCACAAAAGGTCCCTTTTTTATAGATCTCGGCAAAATATCTTCTCCTGTTGCTGCATACTATTGATGAAGGATCACCCTGACGCCACAGGCATCGGCCCTACTTGGTTCGGCGTTTGACAATGAGCTTGTCGCTGCCCTTCCTCACCCGAGTCCTGAACCCCTTGGTCGGCACTCCCCAGGGCGTGACAGGATGCCTCCCACCAGAGGATTTACCCTCCCCTCCGCCATGGGGATGGTCCACAGGGTTCATGGCAACCCCTCTCACCCGAGGCCTTTTCCCCAACCACCGGGCCCGACCGGCCTTGCCGATGGATATGTTTTCATGGTCTAAATTCCCAACCTGTCCGATAGTAGCCCTGCATTCCTGCAGTACCATTCGAACTTCTCCGGAAGGCAACTTGACCTGTGCATATTTACCTTCCTTGGCCATCAACTGGCAATAACTGCCCGCACTCCTCGCCAACTGCCCGCCATGCCCCACACTCAACTCGATATTATGGATATGGCTCCCTAAGGGGATGTCCTTCAATGGGAGGGTATTGCCGGTCCGGATCTCGACGCCCTGCCCCGACTGGACCCTGTCGCCTGTCCGGATCTTGGCAGGCGCGAGAATATAGCGCTTTTCCCCATCTGCATAATTCAAAAGGGCAATATTGGCAGACCGATTCGGGTCGTATTCAATGGATGCCACCCTCGCCGGGACCCCATCCTTATCCCGCTTGAAATCAATGACACGGTATGCACGTTTGTGTCCCCCCCCCCTGTGCCGAATGGTCATTCGGCCAGTCGAATTCCGGCCGCCTTTTTTTCGTAATGGCCTGAGGAGACTCTTCTCGGGTTCCCGTCGCGTTATTTCCTCAAACTCGGAAGAGGTCTGAAATCTTCTCCCCGGTGAGGTCGGTTTATGAGGTTTAATGCCCATTTCATGCTCCGCTTCGTTACGCCAACATCGTTGATCGGCTATTTCATGACCGATATAAGTTTCTACATTCCTTCAAAAAATTCTATATTTTGACCGGGTGCTAATCTTACGATGGCTTTCTTCCAATGCGGACGTCTTCCCACGGTTTTCCCCATCCGTCGACGCTTCCCGCGCACGTTCATCGTCCTCACCTCCGCGACCTTTGCCTTGAGAAGGGTCTCCACGGCCCGCCTAATTTCCACCTTGTTGGCAGCCCGATGCACATTGAAGGTGACCTGATTAGCATCTGCTTTCTGAATATTGGCCTTTTCAGTGATGTGCGGCTCTTTAATGACTTGATAGATATCCACTATGAAACCAGCGCCTCCTCTATCTTCCTGACTGCGGGCTCTTCAATAAACAGGTGATCATATTTCAAAATGTCGTATACATTTAAGCCTTCGTGCCGCATGACCTTTATAAGCGGGACATTTCTGGAGGATTTCTCCAGGTAAGGGGACCTGTCCCCGGTTACGATCAGGGCTTTCTTGACATCAAAACATCTTAAGGTCTCAACGAATTTCTTTGTTTTGATTTCAGGAAGGCTGAAATCATCCACGATGATCAGGTGCTGGTCCTGGAGCTTGTCGGTCAGGGCCATCTGTAG
>JAGHEC010000263.1 GCA_021159525.1 Deltaproteobacteria bacterium
CCCTTGAAGAGCTGACAGGTCAGATTGAACGCATCACCTACACCAATGAGGAAAACGGCTATACTGTCGCGAGATTAAACGTGTCCGGCCGCAGGGACCTGGTGACCGTGGTCGGGAACCTCATTGCGCCCATGCCCGGGGAGGTGGTCAGGCTTAAAGGCGAATGGTCTTACCATGCCAGATATGGCGAGCAGTTCAAGATCAGCCATTGTCAGACGACTGTTCCCGCATCGGTCGAGGCTATCCGGAAATACCTGGGCTCGGGCCTGATCAAGGGGATCGGACCGGTCATGGCCAAACGAATCGTCAAGGCATTCGGCGCCGAGACCCTCAATATCATTGAGAAGGATATTGACAGCCTTTCCCGGGTGGAAGGGATCGGGGCGAAACGCATCGACATGATCCGCAAGGCATGGGCCGATCAAAAGGAGATTCGGGACGTAATGCTTTTCCTCCAGGGTCATGGAGTGAGCCCGGCCTATGCGGCCAAGATATTCAACCGATACGGGGGCCGGGCCATCCAGGTTGTCAGGCAAAACCCCTATCGGCTGGCAAGCGACATTTTCGGGATCGGATTTGTTACGGCCGACCGGATTGCCCGGAATATGGGCTTTGCCAAAGACTCCCGGCTGCGGGTGGAGGCCGGCATCCTGTACGTGCTTCATCAGCTTTCAGATGAAGGGCATGTCTATTTTCCTTATGAGGCCCTTTTGGACAAGTGCGGGGAGATCCTGGAGGTTCAGTCCGAAAAGGTAAGGGAGGCCCTGGAGATCATCAGCGCTGAAAAGAGGGTGGTGATGGAGGACTTGCCCCTTGCCGCCGCGCGGACCGGCGGGGTCAGGGGGGTCTACCTGGCCCCTCTTTACATTGCCGAGACCGGGATCGCCCGGCGCCTCAAGTCGCTTGTCGCGGCCCCCAAATCCATCCGCCTGATCGATGCAGAAAAGGCACTGGCGTGGGTCCAGAAGCAACTGGCCATTACCTTGGCCCCGGACCAGGCCTGTGCGGTCAGGGCCGCGGCTGAAAACAAGGCCCTGGTCATCACCGGGGGACCCGGGACCGGAAAGACCACAATCATCAAGGCCATTTTGACCATATTTTCAAGGCTCAAGATCCGCATCCTGCTTGCCGCGCCCACAGGGAGGGCCGCCAAACGGATGACCGAGATCACAGGCTATGAGGCCAGGACCATCCATCGCATGTTGGAGTACAGCCTCCAGAGGGGAGGCTTTCAGAAAAACGAGGATGCGCCCCTCGACTGCGACCTGTTGGTGATCGACGAGGCCTCCATGATCGATACGGCGCTCATGTATCATCTTCTGAAGGCGGTCCCGGCCGAGGCTACAGTCATCCTGGTGGGAGATGTGAACCAGCTTCCCTCGGTGGGACCTGGAAATGTCCTGTCCGACATTATCCGTTCCCGGGCAACGGCCGTGGCGGAACTACGCGAGATCTTCAGACAGGCCCGCGAAAGCCGGATTGTGATAAACGCTCACCGGATCAACAGCGGTCTCCTCCCTTCCCTGAAACCCTCCAGGGATAGGATTGACGATTTCTATTTTATTGAGCGGCAAGACCCGGAAGCGGTCCTGGCTGAGATCATTCAACTTGTGGCCAGGAGAATACCTGCGAGGTTCGGATTGGACCCCATTCAGGATATCCAGGTCCTGACGCCCATGCACAAGGGGGTGGTGGGCGCCGGGAGGCTGAATGCAGCCCTTCAGGCGGCCCTCAATCCCACCAGCCAAGGCCTTGATAGGGGGGGCATGCGCCTCAAGGTGAAGGACAAGGTCATGCAGATCCGGAACAATTACGAAAAGGAGGTATTTAACGGCGATATGGGCCGGATCATACGGGTGGATCCGGAACTTCGGGAGGTGGTCATATCCTTTGACGGGAGGCCCATCCCGTACGATTTCACTGAACTGGACGAGATCGTGCTTTCATATGCGGTCTCGGTCCACAAGGCCCAGGGGTCCGAATACCCTGCTGTGGTGCTTCCCCTGGTCATGCAGCACTATGTGCTCTTGCAGCGCAATCTCCTGTATACGGCCGTAACCAGGGGCCGGGGATTGGTCATCCTCGTGGGCGACAAAAAGGCCCTGGCAGTTGCCGTCCACAACAACAAGACCCGCAAGCGGTACACGGGACTCAAAGAGAAGCTGGCGGGCGAGGCAGGCGCCTCGAATCCTGAACGGAAAAACCGGCAGGCTTGGCTTTAGCCGCACACCAGGCGGTTCGGGAAGATCAAAAGGCCAGGTTGCCCGGGGTCCTCGGAAAGGGAATGACGTCCCGGATGTTGGCAAGCCCGGTCACAAACTGGATCAGGCGCTCAAACCCCAGCCCGAACCCGGAGTGGGGGGCGGATCCGTATTTCCTGAGATCCAGGTACCACCAGTAATCCTCGGGATTCAGGCCGGCCTCCCGGATCTTGGCTAAGAGGGTTTCGTAATCATCCTCGCGCTGGCTTCCGCCGATGATCTCGCCGATCTTGGGGACCAGAACATCCATGGCCCGCACCGTCCTGCCGTCCGGGTTGATCTTCATGTAGAACGCCTTGATCTCTTTGGGATAATCGATGAGCACCACCGGCCCGTTCACCACCTTTTCGCACAGATAGCGCTCATGCTCGGACTGGAGATCCGCTCCCCAATCCACGGGGAACTCGAAATTTTCCTTGGCCTTTTTCAGGATATCGATCCCTTCTGTGTAGGTGAGCACCTGAAAATCCTTGGATATGAGCTGCTCGAGGGTAGGGATCACCGATGAATCGATAAAGCGGTTGAAGAATTGCATGTCCTCCCCGCAGTCGGTCAGGACCGAGGCAAAGATCTGCTTGAGGAAGGCCACGGCGAGATCTATGTTTCCATCCAGGTCGCAGAAGGCCATCTCCGGTTCCACCATCCAGAATTCGGCCAGGTGTCGCGAGGTGTTGGAGTTCTCGGCCCTGAAGGTTGGGCCGAAGGTGTACACGTCGCCCATTGCCAGGGCATAGATCTCGGCCTCCAGCTGACCGCTCACCGTCAGGTTGGCCGGGGCCCCGAAAAAGTCCCTGGAAAAATCGATTGCTCCATCCTTTTCAGGTGCGTAGTTCAGTTCAAGGGTAGTGACCTTGAACATCTCGCCGGCCCCCTCGCAGTCGCTCCCCGTAATGATGGGGGTGTGAAGATAGATGAAGCCCCTCTCCTGGAAAAAGGCGTGAATGGCCCGGGCCATGGCGTTTCTGACCCTGGCCACCGCGCCGAATGTGTTGGTCCGGGGCCTCAGGTGGGCGATGGTGCGCAGGAACTCGAAGGAATGCCGCTTTTTTTGCAGGGGATAGGCATCCGGATCGGCCCAGCCCATCACCTTTAGAGCCTCGGCCTTCAGCTCCACCTTTTGGCCCTTGCCGGGCGACTCGGCGAGGATCCCATCGACCCGGATGGAACAGCCGGTCTGGAGCCTCAGGACCTCGCTTTCGTAGTTGGCCAACCCCTTGTCAGCGATGATTTGCAGGCCTGAGAGGCATGATCCATCGTTGACCTCCACAAAGGAGAACCCCCCCTTGGAGTCGCGCCGCGTGCGCACCCAACCCATCACAACATACCGGCTGCCGATCCGGCCGGTCCGAAGCACCTCGGCGATTCTGGTCCGTTTCAGATCCTGTTTCATCAGTTTCCGTTATCCCTGCTTTCTCTCGAATTCGCCCATAAACTGCACCAGGGCCTTTACCGCATCGATGCCTGTGGCATTGTAGATGGATGCCCGGCAGCCCCCCACCGACCGGTGTCCCTTGAGGCCTCCCAGTCCCTCCTGGAGGGCCTCGGCCACAAATTTATTCTCCAGATCTTCGCTCGGCAGGCGAAAGGTGACATTCATCAGGGATCGGCTTTCTTTGTCGGCAGTGCCCCTGTAAAAACCGGAGCCATCGATAAATTCATAGAGCATGGCTGCCTTTTCGCGGTTGATCTCCGCCATCTTCTCGAGGCCCCCGACCGTTTCCTCAAGCCACTTGAGCACCAGGCTGATGACATAGATGACCACGCAGGAGGGCGTGTTGAACATGGAGTTCTTTTCGGCGTAGGTCGTGTATCGAAGCATGGTGGGGATGTCCTTGGGGCCCCGCTCCAGCATGTCCTTTCGGATGATCACCAAGGCCGAGCCGGCCGGCCCGATATTCTTTTGTGCCCCCGCATAGATGAGCCCGAAAGGACGGGCATCAAAGGGTCGGCTCAGAAAATCCGAGGACATGTCGCATACCAGGGGCGCCCCCCCTGCATCGGGAAACTGTGCCCACTGGGTCCCCTTGATGGTGTTGTTGGACGTGAAATGGAGATAGGCCGCATTCGGGCTTGGCGTCAACTTGCCGGGTATGTAAGAGAACCCGCGGTCCTCGGAAGAGGCGACCACACGCACGTCCTTTTCCTGAATCCGGGCCTCCTTAATGGCCTTGGTGGACCAGGCGCCGGTATTGACATAATCCACGGGTCTGCCCGGCAGGGAGAGATTCATGGGCGCCATGCAAAACTGAAGGCTGGCCCCCCCCTGCACAAAGAGGACATCGAAGGCATCGCCCAGACCGAGGAGCCTTCTGGTTCGTTCCACGGCCTCGTTGATCACATCGTCGAACCACTTGGACCTGTGGCTCACCTCCAAAATGGACATGCCGGATCCCTTGTAGTCGAGGAGTTCCGACTGCATCTCCTCCAGCGCCGGCAATGGCAGGGCGGCCGGTCCTGCATTAAAATTATAAATTCGTCTTCCCATTTGGTCTCCTTTTAAAGCGGTATCTCTCAACAGTGTTCCCCTTTGTCAATCCCTGATCTTGTCCAGCATGGCCCGGAC
>JAGHEC010000096.1 GCA_021159525.1 Deltaproteobacteria bacterium
CAGCTCGACGAAGTCGAGAATGCGGAGGGGGCAAGTGTCCCCCGCAGATAAGTCACTCAAGAGACCAGCCCGGAGGCCCGGAGCGGAAGAAAAATTCTTCTGCCCCGGCACTAGGTTCGCAGTTATCTCCCTAATTATTGAGCTGATACTCCATGCTCACCTAATACTTCTGTTGAAGTTCTTCCAGCATTATCGTCACGTTGGAGTCTCCGGGCTGTCCTGAGAGCATGATTTTCATCCCGGCCATGGCCCATCGGTTGGCGGCATCGCCAAAGCTCGTCATGCGGGAATACCAGTAGGCAGCCTCTTCCCTGGTAAATCGATCCACACGGCGGGCAATCAACTCGACCCGATCCAGGTCCTTGATCCGTTCTTGAAGCCTGAACATCAGGGCCAGCTTATATCCGGCCTCTTCATCCAAAGGCAGATTCCCGCGAAACGCGATGCGCCTGCCATTGAGGAACCGGTTGAGCTCAAGGGGAATGCCGGCCGGGTCCGATACTCGGGTGAGGATGGTTCTGATGATGGGGAGACAACGAAGCTGTGAAGGACCATACAGGAGCCCCCGCTCCAAGAGGATGGACCGGGGGGCGATCAGGTCGTCGGCGTCGCTTCGCTGATCGGGAAGTATCCGCTGTTTTGCGATGAAAACAGGGACGGGCTTATCGTTGTGCTCGGTCACACGAAGGACCCATGGGGCCTTCTTAAGCTGCTTTCTGACTCTTTTCTGATAATGGGCGCCAAGGCTTATTTTGGGTTCCTTTTTAAGGGGCATTTATCGCTGCTCCTTTCGGAGTTTTTCCACAAACGGGCAATCCGGCTGAGGGTCATGGATGTCCAGGTAGGCCTCAGTGGCATCCGCCGTCCGGACCAGATTTGACAGGACCTCGAACAGCTCGCCCAAATCCTTCATCGAATCCGGTGGGGCTCCCGTCACGGCCAGCCTTAACTTGCCGCCCCTGGGCAGATCCATATCCACCAGGTCAAGCTGGTCAATGACCGATTTTCCGCCCCGTTGATACAGCGAACCGATCTGCCTGAGCAGGGGAAGGAGCCTTTCCGCGCCTTCCCGGCCAGAGAGGTGAAGGCCCTTTTTCTTGACCGTTCGCCAGCCCTTTTCCGCCGCCAGGGAAGGGGTGATCACCACATCGTCCAGTTCGGGAACGTAGAGCGTAACCCCTTCTTTTGAGATGAGATTGGGCTTCTGCGTCTGATCCGGGTCCCCCTTGAAGGCCATGATCCTCTCCCCTTGCACGAGCTGGATAATGGCCTTATTGAGAGACGGCTCGGGCACTTCGCCGTACTGCTCCTTTAAGGATTCAGCGATCCCCCGGATTCTGCTGATCTTTTTCTCACGCATCTCCTGGCGGATCCACCGTTCGATTCGTGGAACATCGGGGGCCGCATCCTTTGTCCATCCGCGCTGACGCGCCCCCTCCATGGTCACCAGTGAGCAGTCCGGGTCCAGTTCCAGGTTCAAGGGCAGCTCGCCGGTTTCCCGACTGTGAAAAAGCTCTGGCTTGTCGCTTTCGTCACTCCCCATACGAAAGAGACACCACATGCCCCGGTTAATACCGGCACGAATGAGCTGGTCCAGCACCACGGGAGCGTCCAGAATGGGCCAACTGCGCAACCGGCTGAAGTTCTGTTTCAACTTGCTGACGGCAATGGTGTCACCCTGGGAAAAGAACCGCGTCTTGAGATCGATCAGGTGGGATTGGGCGCAATGCTCGGAGGTGAGCAGTTCCCCTTCTTCAAGGAGGGTCTTTCTGATTTGCTCCAGGACCGATACACCGCCTTCCCCGCCTGCGGTGCGGATTTCCTTCTGCACGATCTTTCCATTGGCCGATGGATACCAGAGGCTCCGATACGCCTCGGTCACGGACGTCTCCAGGGCCTTTTCCCGTTCGCTGTACCGCTGAGTAAATTCTTCCTTTTCAAGCTGTCTGGGATGGATGCTGTAATTCTGCGGATTGCGCTTGAGCCGGCGCATGGCCAGGACGCTCCTGGCCAGGTCCCGGAGGCGCTTCTTGGCCGCTTCGGCCGGAGAGGTTACAGTACCAAAGAGGTCAGCCTGGTCATCGTCTGTGAGTCGGGTGGAAACGGTCTCCGGCGCCAGGAGCAGCGTGTTGTTCTGCTCGATGCGCGGCTTGTTGGGGCCTGCGGTGGTGATGCATTCCTCGATATTGAGCCGACCGGCATTCAGGCTGACAAGGGCGAGGACCGGCTTTCCCTGATTATCAGGAATATGTTCAGGCGCGGCCACATCGTGCACCACATGAAAGGTCTTGACATCGGAACGGACCACCTTTCGCGCGGTGGCGTCCAAGGCCTGATCCACATCCTCAGGGGGGATGTTGCCGCGAATCTTGGCCAGGGCGATATTGACGGAGGGCTCCAGACTGGCGTAATACCGGCCCTGGTTGTATCGGAGGTAAAAGGCGCTTCTTGAGATCTCCTTGAGGGCCTCTGAGACCTGGGGCGGCGTCAGGCCGGGAAAGGACACCTCCAGGAGTGTGTTTTGCTCATTGATGCCAAAGAGGTTGGATTCCAAACCCTGATTGCGGCCCACCAGGCTGTGGAGGAAAACCGTTTTCCAGGCATATTCGTGCATGGGCCATCCCTCGGGATGGGGATTGCGGGCATCGGCCAGTTCGGCATTGCTGCGGCCCCCTTCGATCTGGGCCGTATCCGCACTCCCTATGTCTGCATTCAGGATGGGCAACAGCTCCCCGGAGCCGGTCCGGGCCACCATCTCGCTGATGATTCGGGGATCCCGCATGTCCAGATGGCAGGTATGGATCATGGGGACATCAACCCCCTTTTTCCAGAGATTGCGCACGGCCAGGGCCAGGACGCGAAGCACGCCACGGGTCCCCTGAAACCCCTCGGATGTGGCCAGTTTGTTATTCAGAAAATCGATGAGCGCGGGATGAAAGGGGTAGTGGCTCACCATTCGGTCCCTGTAGTCGGCTCGCGTGACTTCGTCCGGAAGCAGGGAGATATTCTTGGCATAGAGGGCCTGGTAGGCATCTGCGACTGCCTCGGCCGCCGACGTATCGATCCCGGTAAACAGGCGCTTGGCCAGGACTCGGGAGATCTCCGCAGCCTGTACCGGAACCACGGGCGTGGCATCTCTGGCCACCACGCTGCTCACCCCGCCCAGGGCATCCTGGCCGATGGTCAGGGCGTCATCCGTGGTCACTTCCCGACCCAGAACCTTGGAAAGGAGTCCGGCCAGACGCTGTGTCTGGGCGGCAAAGGCATCCGAGGCGCTGGCAAGGGTCAGGAGGATCGACATCCCCGGATGGGTGCGGGCATATCCATGAAGGGACATTAAAAAGGCAGCCAACTGGTCGGCCCCGTCCGGCCTTGACGCAGAAAGCCTGGCCGCATACTGGGCGAGTTCATCCAGCATGAGCAGGACCTTCTTGCCGCCGAACACCGTATCGAAATAGTTTTTCCCGGGCGCAGCATTGGATGCAGCCTCGTCCTCCACAGCCTGATATAATGCCTCTCCCCCCATCTGATAGGCGATTTCCCCCCACAGCGTATAGGGCGTCAACTCCGGTCCTTTGGGTTTATGAACAGGGATCTCATCGCCCGCAACCCCCGCCACAAAGACCTCTTTGGGGGCGTGGAGCGGTATCCCGGCCAACAGGGGCTCGGTTACAGAAGAAAGCTCATTGCCCTTGAAGCCCAGGTGGGCGCAGGCGATCAGGGTGTGGGTTTTACCTCCGCCGAAGGCCGTCTCCAGGCGATGGATGGCAGGCACGGTATTGTCTCCGGAAAGCCGGCCGAAGACCTCAGACAGGACCATTCGCAGGCCGTCCGTGGGATAGGTGGCCTCCTCGAAGAAGGTCCGGGCATCCGTATACAAGGGATGGATGCCGGGCGATTCACCCCGGTAAAAGCGAATGATTTCGCTCAGGGAGGCAGTAAAGATCTCGGGGTTGAAAGCGCCCTTGATGATGTCCTCTCTCGGTTCACAGGCATGGAGAATGGATTTCATGATGCTCCTCCTTGAAAAAGGGCAATGGCAGCGGCGTGTTGTGGACCATCGGGTGGACAGAAAGCTTTTAAGGAGAGTCGGACGCCAAAAGCAGGCCTCTATTCGTAATAGCTCAATAAACAGGGCAGAAGAATTTTTCTGACGCGACTGCCGGCCTCCGGCCCGTAGCGGGCCTACGCCCCGGAGGGAGCGGAAGAAAAATCATCCTGCCCCGGTGGTACGTCAGCCGTTATCCCCCTGCTTACTTGAGCTGATACGTTATATCCACGCAGGGAAAGCGCCGGGACGCTTTTTGGACTGCCAGGAGACAGGTGGCATTACTTGCTGGTGCGAGAGGGGGGACTCGAACCCCCACAGGTTGCCCCACTGGATCCTAAGTCCAGCGCGTCTACCAGTTCCGCCACTCTCGCATCGCAGGGTTGGCCCTTGATATCGACCGGTGGATGGGGCGCTTTGAGCTTCCTTGAACGCATGGGCATGATGAAATAATTTTGTTTAAATGTCAACGTTCTTACAGCAGATGTGATTGTTTCCGCATAGGGATCAGAGCCTCTGAAACGAAGACACGTCTTAGCCTACATCGTCAAAGTCGCGTCGTATCACCTCAATAAATAGGGGGATAACTGCGAACCTGGTGCCGGGGCAGAAGAATTTTTCTTCCGCTCCGGGCCTCCGGGCTGGTCTCTTGAGTGACTTATCTGCGGGGGACACCCGCCTGCCAAGGCCGATTGAGCGTTCTTGCCAAGACTTTCGTCCCGTGG
>JAGHEC010000062.1 GCA_021159525.1 Deltaproteobacteria bacterium
CTGCCATCGCAGATCCACGGGACGAAAGTCTTGGCAAGAACGCTCAATTGGCCTTGGCAGGCGGGTGTCCCCCGCAGATAAGTCACTCAAGAGACCAGCCCGGAGGCCCGGAGCGGAAGAAAAATCCTTCTGCCCCCCGGCACTAGGTTCACAGTTATCCCCCTAATTATTGAGGTGATACAATGATGGTCTGTCAAGCTGTTTTATCTGAAGCCGTTTTCCTGGGCCAGCACATCCAAGTGAAGGGTGGCCAGGCCTTCAACCTCCAGGGGGGCTGTTTCCTCAAAGGCCCGCATATCTACGGTCTTGATATATCGATGGCATTCCCGACAGAAATAGACTCGAAGCCCCTCTTCCTCCTCGGCCTCGAAATAGCCTAATTTCTCTTGTTCCACGGTATTGCAGAAGGGGCACTGAATCCTCGGGTAGGGCCATTTTTCCCCGCACAGCTCACAGTGGAGATATCGCTTCCCGGTCTTTTTAAGACAGGCCATATCCGGCTGAGACCCGCACAGGGGGCAGTAGCCCTTGTCCCATCCCGTCTTGTCCAGATATGGGGCTGCATCTTCCCGAAGCCGCTCCATGGAAGGACGCAAGGCAGTCTTTCCGAGAAAGGTCAGGACCCCTGGATCCAGGTTCACATCTCTTCCCATTTCAGCAACGGTCTGGTCATCTTGCTTCAAGATCGACACAAACAGACCTTCTGTCCAATCCCCGGCAGACTCAGCCTTCTTGAGGGCCTTTTCCAGGCCCCTGGCATCGTCCCTGTCGGACCGGCTCAAGTGTGCCAGAAATTTCTTCAACAGATCTCCAGCGGTCTTCAGATCGAGAGGAAGATCCTCCCTTGAAAAGAGGGGGAAGCCCTCTTTTTGCTGCACATCCCTCACTTCCTGCTCAACATGAACCGGCATGGCCTCGGGCCTTGCCTCTTCCATAAGGAGGGCGATTCCCCTAAAAGCCTCCAGCGCGCTCCTGGAGACCGGTCTCTGTTGAATCAGCCGATCGATATGACGTATCCAATCCCGGGTCATGGGCATCTCCCTTTCTCAATGTGATCGAAGATTGACGTATCATATACGTAGGATAAGCACCGTATCGGATAAAGCCTCCTTCTGTCAACACCTAAGACGGATCTGTAGATGCCCGGCCCGGGCCGGCAAGGATCCCGATGCGCTCCAGATGGGCCTCCACCTGACAGATAACCTCTTCCGCCTTCAGCTCATCCAGACACCGGCTTTTCTCAGTCCCCCCACATCCCTTCTCCCGGCAGGGCTGACACATCATCTCCTTTGTAACAACACAGTGGCGAGTTCCGCGGGGGGCCCAGGAAACAGGTGAAGTAGGACCAAAGATGCCGATTGTGGGAAGGCCAACGGCCGCGGCGATGTGAAGGGCCGCCGTATCCACGCCGATCAGAAAGCTGCACCGCTCCAACACCGCGGGGAGCTGTCCGATGGTGGTCTTCCCGGCAAGATTGAAGGCACCGCCATTTAGGCCTTTTGTCAGCGTCTGGGCCCGCGATTGTTCAGAGAGGGAACCTGTGATCACCACCGAATACCCCTTTTTTATGCTCAGCCAGTGGATCAGACAGGCCCATGCCTCGATCCGCCATTCCTTGTAACCCCAGAGGGAAAAGGGATGCACAGCAGCAATTGGCTTGTTGGCAGGAATCCCGGCCTCTCTCAAAATCGCTTCCGCCTGCTTTTTCCTTGGCTCACGGATGGCCAACGAGAGTACAGGGTCCTTCCAACCGAGGCTGAAGGGGGCAAGGATATTGAGGTTGTGCTCCGCAGCATACTGAAACAACTCGTTTTCCGGTCTCACAAGATGGGTGAAAATTCGGTTTCTCCAGAAGGGAGCCCCGTTCGCAAATCGCCCGATCCGGCAGGGCGCCCCTGAAAGGAATGCCGCAATGGCCCCGCGCGAACCGGTCCTGAGATCAATCGCCGTTCTGAACCGGAATTTCCGGAGATTCATAAGGAATCTGGCCTGATACGCCAGTTCATCACGGGGTCTGCGCCGTGTCTTGTCCACAGAAATAACGCCGTCAATCCAAGGGCAGTCTTCGGCTAACTCCCTCGCATGTTCTCTCACGCACACGACCAGGGCCTGGTCAGAGAGGCGCCAGCGCAGAACCTGAAGCGCAGGCATGGTGAGGACCACATCGCCGATGTCGCCCAGCTGGATGAGCAGGGTTGGACCCAGCGGCAGGGACAGAGATTGAGATCCGTCGGCTAAAATGGGCGCATGAATCAGGGACATCCTTTGATGTGCCACTCAATGAGCCGGGTATAGCTCGCAAGTCTCCTTTTCAGATTCTTTTGCAGACCAAGGGTCAGTGCAAGGCCCGCCGCCGAGAGGGCCGTGTTGACCAGCAAACGGCCAAAGACAATCAGTCTGACCATCGGATAAGATCCGGGGCGCCACTTCTTGAAAAAGGCATATCTGGAGCGATAAAAGAGAATGCGTCCGTCCGTCCTCCGGGCCACGCTCTTCCCTTGTCCATGATAGACCCATGCCGATGGGACGAATCGGACCCGCCATCCGGCCCGTCTCATGCGATAGGCCCAGTCGGTTTCCTCCAGGAAAAAGAAATACCGTTCATCCAAAGGGCCTACTTTATCAATGGCCTTTTTCCGAACCATCATGCAGGCCCCGATGCACGACTCCACGTCAATGGGGCTTGTGCAGGCGTATCTCTTGCTCGGGAATCTTCGCGGGAAAAGGAGCTGCAGGAGGCTTTCATTGGTTAACAACGTCAGCATACAGGGAAAATTGCCAATGGAGTTCTGTCGGGATCCGTCTGGATTCAGCAACTGGCCGCAGGCAATGCCCACGCGGGGATGGGCCTCCATGTGGTCATAGAGATCCCTGACAGCCCTGGGGGTGAGGGTTGCATCCGTATTAAGAAGCACGGCATACCGCCCCCCCATGCGGCCCAAGGCCATATTAACCGCCGCTGCAAATCCCATATTGGTCTGATTTTCAATAATGCTGATGCGGGGAAACCGTTCCCTTGCCGCTTCCACGCTTTGGTCCGATGAACCGTTATCCACCAGCCAAACCTCGAATGAAAGATCCTGGACGGTCCGGTAGACCGAGGCGAGGCACTCCAGCAGGAGATTGCGGGTATTCCAATTGACAATAATAAAGGAGACATCGGTCATGATAAAGGGCCTGACGCTTTAGCAGACATAGCCGGTTCGAGGGAGCCAATGGCCTCCAGCGGGATCTCTTCAAAATCCGGGGCTTGCTGTTGAAATATGCCCTCCGGAAGCGCCCTGTTGAAGACCCTCTCCCGGAACTCGATGGCCAAAAGAATCCTTTGCTCATCATCGGCCCATTGAATCTGTTTTGCATGGAGAATGCCGCTGACCTCCTCAAACCCGGAGAACCGGAGGGCAATCCCCTCCCGCCGCATCCAGACCTTTTGAGGGAGCAGGGCGTCAGGGTACAGATCAATGACCTGGACAACCGCATCCGCCTTGTCGGTTAACACGATCTGACGGCCTTTTGTCGATCGGGCCTGATGGTATGAGGGCAGGATCGGGTAGCCCCGCGCAATAGACCAGATAGCCTCCGCATGGAAGGGGAATGGAAGCCGTTTGATGATCCGGGGATTGTCAAGACGACCCTCGTAATGCCGTTTTTCCGGGAAAGAAACCACATCCAGCCGGCCGCCCTGTAAACAGATATGAAAAAGAGGCTGGCCCCAAGCATGGGTAATCTCGATCCGAAGAGCCGATGGATCCCGCCGGGCCACCACAAGGATCTCGGCATCCGATTGGGCATCCTGGCTTTCGAGGGTGAGTCTTCCGGATGCAAACAGTGTCTGGACCGCTCTTTCCTGATCTTTGAATGACTCAATAACCGTCTCGACCTGTTTCCGGTTCAGAGGAGGAACCGCGGACCTGGGAGCCACCCAGACGCATCCGGCTGAAGCCAGCGGCAATAGAACCCAGAGCAAAAGAGAGACACGGAGGCTTCTGTGCGTTACGGATTTCACTTTTTTTGCTTCAACAGCTCCCGCGTCTCCGCGATCTTCTCTTCGAGCTGCTTTTCCTCGGCAGGTTTCAGGGAAAGGGCCTTTTCGTAGCAGTTGAGCGCCTTTTCATACTGCTGTTTCTTAAGGTAGGCATCTCCCAGATGTTCGTTGATGGTGGGATCATCCGGGGTGAGTTGCGCTGCCTTTGCAAGATTACGGAGGGCCTCGTCGTAGTCCCCCTTTTTGTAATAGACCCATCCCAGGCTATCGATGATATATCCGCTCTCGGGTCTTATTTCCAACGCCCTCTTGACAAGGGCCATTGCCTCGTCCAGCCTGATCCCCTCTTCGGCATAGGTGTATCCGATGTAGTTGAGGGCATCTGCATGATCGGGATCAATTTGAAGAATCTTCCGCATCTGTTCAATGGAACTCTCCTTGGCCCCTCTCTTATCCAGAAGGATGCCCAGGCGGAATATGAGCTCTGTGTTCTTCTCGTCTATTTTCAGACCCTCGTGGACCGCGGCAATCGCCTCGTCAAGCGCCCCTTCGGCCTCATAAACAGATGCCAGCATCAGATAAAGCTCCACGCTGTTTTGTCCCAATGTCAGGGCATCCTTCAATGCCTGAACAGCCTTGTTGTATTTTTCCTGAGCAGCCAACAGGTGTGCTGTATGGATTCGGGCGCTGACGTAATACTTGGATTGAGGCGGGATCTTCTCCAACTGCTCCAAGGCCTTGGCAGACTCTCCCTTCTCTTCGTAAGCAGTGGCCAGATAGTAGCGTGATCTGTCGTCATCCGGCCAGGCCTTCACGATCAGTTCAAGCTCAGCTATGGACTCGTCAATCTTTCCCTGACTCAAATAGATGAGCCCGAGGGCCTGACGCTCCGGGGCCCCCGGCCTTGAGTGTTTCCGGATCTCCCGGACCTGTTCTTCGGATTTTTCCCGAAGTCCCAGTTTCAGGTAGAGAATCACCAGCCGTTCCCGGGCGGGAATATTGTCTGGATATAGATGCACCACCTTTTCAAAGGTCTTAATTGCATCCTGTTCCCTCCCGGTCAACTGGTACAAGGTTCCCATGTCGAAGAGGGCCGGCTCCAGGTTTTTATTGAGTTGCAAGGCCTTGTCGAGGGCCGCTTCCGCGGCTTGATACCGATTCAGCTCGAGATTGATGCGGCCGATATAGTAGTGGGCGACCACCATTTCCGGATTCTGGGAAATCAACCGGTTCAAATGATGGAGGGCCTTTTCAAACTGACCCTTCCTGACCAGTATGGTGGTCAACAGCAGTCGTATCCGCTGATTGTCAGGCGCTTTCTCAAGGGCCTTTTCATACTGCTTAAGGGCCTGGTCGTCATCGCCCATCAGGGTATAGAGATCACCTGTCAGTGCAAGGTTGGCGGAATCGGAAGGGTCCAGTTCGCAGGCCTTTTGTGCATATCTCAGGGCCTCGGGATACTTCTTCATGTCTTTAAGAAGAGCAGCCGTCTTCCGGTGCAGGTAAACCGAATTCGGATCCTTTTCAATAGCGGCCTCAAGATACGCAAGGGCCTCTTTGGCACGGCCCTCATTCAGGGCAACGGCGGACAAGGTAAACTGCTGGTACGCCTGCTGGAGCCGGTCTCTTTCCTCAACCCGGAGCACCTGATCCGGCTGTTCCATGACCACCTCCTGTCTCACGGCCCTGGAAGAGGCAGGCAGGCACGCAAAGAAGGTCCCCACAAATAACAGAAGCGGATAGATGGCCCAGGCCGACAACAACAGATGCCTCGCCGACACACCGGGGCCGTTGTCATATTTCTCAAACCATGCGGCAGACTGTCTCATTCTTCCTCGCACGGGAATTCATTGGAATGGCTTATGGCCTGTTGCTACTTCAGAAAGTCCCCATACTCTTCTTCAAAATTAGGGATCCTTTCTTTCAGCCATTTCTTGATCTGGTTAATGATTTTTTCCTGGAGCTGACGGATCCTCTCCCGGGAGATATGGTACTTGTTGCCAAGGTCTTGAAGGGTTAGCGGTTTTTCAGCCATGATCCGATTGTCAAAGATATCGGCCTCCTTGCCCGAAAGGGTCTTTCGGAATTCCTGCAGGCTCTTAATGAGCAAATCCCGGTTCTGGGCATCAGAGAGCTGCTCGTCGATGGGCGTCTTTGGATCCGGTAAAAAGGCGTCAAAAGCCTCTCGCGAATCATCGCCCATGGGCGAACTGAGGGAGACCTCCCAGCCGCCCAGCCGCTGCGTCATTTCAACCACTTCCTCCTCTTTGACATCCAGGCGCTCGGCCAGCAGCTTGGGCTCCGGGGTAAAGCCCTGGGCGATCAGCTTGTCCCGCTCCTTTGCCAGGTTGAAGAAGAGCTTCCGCTGACTCTGGGTGGTCCCGATCTTGACCAGTTTCCAGTTGTCCATGATGAATTTGAGAATATAGGCCTTAATCCAGAATGAGGCATAATAGGAGAATTTGATACCCCGATACGGATCGAACTTCTTCACCGCCTGGAGGAGCCCCAGGTTCCCTTCCTGAATCAGGTCCAACAGATTCTTTGTCCAATACCTGTGAAAGTCCATGGCTATCTTCACGACCAGCCGCAGGTTGGCTGTGACCAGGCGGTAGGCCGCCTTGTCGTCTTTATGTTCCACTACCCGTATGGCCAGTTCTTTCTCTTCTTCCCTTGTCAGAAGATCATATCGTTTGATCTCCATCAGGTAGATCTGCAGGGGATCGAAAGGGACCAGGGCGGTCCCGGCGATCTGAACCGAGGGGGGAAGTATCGCATGTTCCGTCAGTTGCCTATCCTCTGAGTCATTTATCTCCTCGGACGAGGATGTCTCTTCTGTTTGTTTCATATCGAAATTGTTCCGCGCGGAATGAAGGATTGCGTTCCCGGATGGAGACAAACAGGGCCCGGCCTGTCGGAATCGATCATCCCTCCGGAACCACCTTCATATAACGCTTTTTGCCTGCCCTAAGGAGGAGACAATGGTCCTCAAGATATTCGCCGGTGATCAGATGATCAAAGGCCGCGATCTTTTGCCCGTTCACATACCCTCCTCCCTGGCCGATCAACCGGCGGGCCTCACCCCTTGTCTTGCAAAGGCCTGTCTCTTCAAAAAGGATATAGGAAGGAACCCCCGATTCAAGCCGTACCCGGTCGATTCTAAAGGTTGGAACCGATTCAGAGGGTGCAGAGGCATCCGCACCGAACAGGGCACGAGACGCCTTTTGGGCCTGATCTGCCGCCTCCTTTCCATGACACAGCCGGGTAGCCTCATACGCCAGGACCTCCTTTGCCTTGCGGATATCCGACCCCTCCAGCCTGCGCAGTCTGCGAATCTCATCCATGGAAAGTAAGGTGAAAAGGGAGAGAAACCGCCCCACATCCGAATCGTCCTGGTTGATCCAGTACTGATAGTAGTCATAGGGCGAGGTCAGTTCCGGATCCAGCCAAACAGCCCCCTTGTGGGTTTTGCCCATCTTGATACCCGATGATGTGGTCAGGAGAGGGAACGTAAGGCCGTGAATAATCTCGCCCTCCATGCGTCGAGTCAGGTCCGCGCCTGCGAGGATATTGCCCCACTGGTCGTTCCCACCCATCTGGAGGCGACAATTGTAGGTCTTGAACAGATGCCAGAAATCATAGGCCTGGAGCAACATATAATTGAACTCAATGAAACTGAGCCCCGTCTCCAGCCTGGCCCTGTAGCTCTCTGCGCTCAGCATCCTGTTGACGCTGAAGTGACACCCAATATCCCTCAGGAAATCGATGTAGTTAAGGCGCGTCAACCAGTCTGCGTTGTCCACCATAAGGGCCTTGCCCCCGCTGAAATCAATAAACCTGGCAAGCTGTTGCTTGAGGCAGGCCGCATTTTCACGGATTTGTTCGCGGGTAATAATGGGCCGCATCTCGGTCTTTCCGCTCGGATCTCCCACCAGGGCCGTCCCGCCGCCAATGACCGCTATGGGCCTGTGGCCTGCCCGCTGCATGTGCACCAACGCCATAATCGGCAGGACACTCCCTACATGGAAGCTTTTTGCAGTCGGATCAAAACCGATATAGCAGGTGATAGGTTCTTCCACCATGCGGGCTATTAGAGAGCGGTCGGTCACCTGCTCTACAAAACCCCGTTCTTCAAAAATCTTTAATACGTTTTCCACGCTATTTCGCTAAAACGCTCCTTTCCTATCCTAATTAGGGGGAAGTCTCAGCCTGACGACCTGCCCCTCTTTGCCCAAATCATCCATCTTTTGACCGTTGAATTCAAGGGATATACCCCCCGCATTACCGATGAGGAGTTCAAATCCCTTTTGGGCCCGCCACTCAGGGCTGGTTTTGGGCTCAAAGATATATTCTTTTGGCTTTTCCCCGTCTATGCTGATCCTGACATAAGTCCTTTTCCTGACAGCGGCCTTCAGGACCAGGTCAGGCACACCGGTTTCAGGCCTCTCTGATGTTTCCGAAACCAATGTCTCTGTCTGCCCCTCTGTTGCCGGCAGGGGCGCCTCCTCCGCTTGTGCTTGGGGCATCGCCTCCGCCGGGGTTACCGAGACAGGCTCCTTCAGCGCAGGGGTCGGGGCACCCCGGGGCAATTCGGCCTCAGCCGCGGCCGGACCTGAAACCTTGTTCGCCCCATAGGGCGATGCAGCGGCCGCTTTCAGCCCTCCAGCCCGCTCATCGGCCACCTTTTCCAGCCTGTCATCTCCAGAAAACACGATTTCGTTTTCGGCCGGTTTTTCCATGATATTCAAGGGACTGATCCAGTAATGCACCGCTATGAAGCACGCGATGACCCCCAACAAGATCAGGACCACATAAAGGAGCGTCCTCTTTTTGGCGGACACCGCCTGAATGGGCGTCGGCATGGGTGATTTAGGGGGTAAAGTCTCCTGATAAAGGGCCAAAAGCCCTTCCTCCAACAGGCCGAGGACCCGCGCATAGGAGCTGATAAATCCCCTCACAAACGGGGGGGAGGGGAGACGGTCCCATTCTTCATTTTCAAGGGCCTCAAGATAACTGGGTTTGATCTTGATCTGTTTTGAAATTTGATCATAGTCAAGCCCCAGTTCCTCGCGTTTGGCCCGCAAGACACCCCCCAGTTCCTTTTGGGAGGGGAGCTCCCACTCCTGGTCGTCGCCGTTCAATGGCTGACATTTTTCATCCATCCTGTGTCCTGATCTCAGAAAATGATCTTGGTGTAGGCCTTTTTCCTCAAGTCGCTGATCCAGGCGGAATATCTCCTCTCGAGTTCTTTGCGGTAAAGGATCGACTCAATGGCGTTGCGAACCTGTTCAAGCGATTTGACGCCGCCATCGTCCTTTTCTACCACCTTGATTATACGTATGCCATCCGGCCTGACAATGGGCCTGGAAACCTCCCCTCTGGAAAGGGGTTTGATCTGCTCGGCCATCTCCGGATCCAGTTCCGAGATTTTGAACACGCCCAGATCCCCCCCTTCCCGCGCCCCCGGGCCGCTGGAGAATTTCATGGCCAATTTGGCGAAGTCCTCACCCGTTTCGATCCTGGCAAGGATTTCCTCGGCCTTCTGGTAAAGCTCCCGGGCCTCCTTTTTGTCGCCCGGATCGTATTGCTTGAGATAAAGGAGGGCAAGGCGTACCTTAGCCCCGCTGGTAAACTCGTCCAGATGCGCCTTGTAATAGCCTTCGATATCTTCTTCCCTCAATATGATCTTGGACTGGACCTCATAGTTGATAAGACGCATCCTTTCGAGCTCGCTCTGGATTGATTTTCTATACGCCTCGTAGGTGGTGCCCCGCTGTTTGAGCATGGCGATCAGGTCTTCCTGGGTCAACTGATTGTCATCCTTCACCCGTTCGATGGCCTGATCCACTTCTTCAGCCGACACTCTGATATCCAATTCCCTGATCTTCTCAAGGGCGAGTTTCTGATCAATCAGTTCATTGAGGATCTTTCGCCGGGTCTCGATGTACCTGTCCTCGGATCTTGCCTTGAGCTCCTTCGGGCTGAGGCCTGTAAGCTCTCTGATCTTGCTGTTGAGTTCATGAAGGGTGACGACCTCGTTGTTGACAACGGCTACAATCCTGTTTTGGATCTCCGCCCATACCGGGACGGCAGACAGGAAAACAACGGACAAGACAGTCATCAGCCACAGGCATCGCGCTGACCGGGGTGATTTCATAACGTTCAAGCAACCCAATAACAAAACCTCCACAGGCAACCGGGATATTTTCAGATTGCTGAATATGGCGTTGGTGATCTTCAAATAGCGGCAAGCCCTGGCCATCCAAACAGCGTGGGATATCAGAACTCAGTTTACAAACCAGCTTAAATATTTTAGATTAGCAGCAACGCCGAAAAAATAAAACAACTTTTTTACCATCACGGCCTTCCTGGCGCCCCCTCATGCCCTTAATCGGGGTTATCGCCCAAAGCCTTTATCTCTCTTGCTGCCTTGTCCAGGTCTTCCGGAAAAGAAAAGGAACGGACACTGATACTGAGCATCTTATCCGATACAAGCCTGTACTTGTGCGGATGGGCCTGCATCAATCTGATCAGGGTTTCCCCTTTGACGCGCGTATTCTCAGGCAAGGTCAGGGTGAGTTGATGCCGTCCCGCATCCAGCTTGGCAATCCGGAGACGTTTCATCAGGAGACGGAGCGACATCAGCCCGAAGAGATGGACTACCTCCCGAGGGGGAGGACCGAACCGGTCCCGGATCTCCTCGGAGATCTCTTTTAGCTCCGAGACATCCACCAGGCTCGAAAGCCTCCTGTAGACATTCAAACGGACATCCGTATCCATTACATAGCTCCCCGGGAGGTAGGCAGGGATGTCGATATTGATTTCGGGATTTATATCGTCTTCCCATTCCTCCCCTTTCAGTTCGGCAATGGCCCGTTCAATGAGCTTGATATAAAGTTCATAACCGACCGCAGAGATATGTCCCGACTGTGAGAATCCGAGGATGTTGACGCCCCCGCGAATTCTCAGATCGTGCCTGGCCAAGTGC
>JAGHEC010000386.1 GCA_021159525.1 Deltaproteobacteria bacterium
GGGTGGGGTCTGAGTCGAGCGAAGCGAGCGAAGAAGAGACGGCGCCCTCCCGGCAGTCGCGTCAGAAAAACCCTCCTGCCCCGGGTTATTGAGCTGTTACGTGAGGCGGACAATCCAAAATTTGACCAAAAATCAGCCGTGAACGGTTACCGGAAAAACAAAGGCGCTATAAGAGGCCTTTGATGTGTGACGGCGGGTATCATACAACAGGGAAAATTTTTTTCAAGCCATTATGGACGCATCTCGCAGCCAAGATTCGGGGAAAGACGCAGGCCGGGCCGCGGACAAGGCCTCCTTTGTCTCGCAACTGGGACCTCTCCTTTTTCTCACCACCATCTTCTTCATAAACTTTGTGGGCCGCATTGTTCCGGCGCCCCTTTTGCCAAGCATTGAGACGGATCTGGGCATTGCCCATGCAGAGGCCGGTTCATTTTTCCTGCTCACTTCCATGGGTTATTTCATTGCACTTCTCTGCTCGGGCTTTGTATCCTCCCGCCTCAACCACCGCCGGACCATTGTCCTATCCGCCGTCTCGGTCGGCGGGGCCCTCATCTGCGTCTCCCTGTGCCACAGCCTGTGGATCATGAGGGCAGCCCTCTTTGTTGTGGGCATGTCCGCAGGGATCTACCTCCCCTCCGGGATTGCAGCCCTGACCTCCCTGATCGATCCCCGGCACTGGGGCAAGGCCATTGCGGTGCATGAACTGGCGCCCAATCTGGGGTTTGTCGCGGCGCCCCTACTGGCAGAGGCCTTCATGATCTGGTTTTCATGGCGGGGGGTCATCGTCTTCTTAGGGGTCAGCTCTATCATGGCCGGGGCCGCCTTTCATTTTTGGGGGAGAGGAGGCGATTTCCCCGGAGAGTCCCCCAATTTCGGCGCCCTTAAGAACCTCTTCGCAGAGCGGGCCTTCTGGATCATGGCCGTGCTTTTCTGCCTGGGCATCTGCGGGACCCTGGGGATCTACACCATGCTCCCCCTCTACCTGGTGATCGATCAGGGATTCAACCGCAACTGGGCCAACACCCTGGTGGCTTTATCGCGGATTCCCAGTGTATTCATGGCACTTGTGGCCGGGTGGCTGAGCGATCGCTTTGGGCCCAGGATGACTATTGCCAGCGTGTTTTTGATCACAGGTCTGCTGACTATTCTCCTGGGGACGGTCTCGGATGCATGGATCGTGGCGCTGGTCTTTCTCCAGCCGGTGATTGCCGCTTGCTTCTTTCCCCCGGGCTTTGCAGCCCTGTCTGCCATAGGACCTCCCAGCGCGCGCAATGTCTCGGTCTCCCTCACTATCCCCGCGGCCTTTGTGTTCGGGGGCGGCGCCATTCCCATGGGCATTGGCATGATGGCCGACATGGGGTTCTTTGACCTGGGAATCGCCCTGACCGGTTTGGTGATCCTTGCCGGCTTTATCCTGGCCCTTTTCCTGAAGCCGGGCCGTTCTAACAGTTTGGCTCATCGCCCGAGTTAGGGGGATAACAGCGAACATGCCACCGGGGCAGGATGATTTTTCTTCTGAAAACGGGAATCATGAGAATTCTTCTGACCAACGACGACGGGATCCATGCTCCGGGTCTCTTTGCCTTGTACGATGCGCTGAGATCGGAGCACCAAGTCCATATCGCGGCACCCGAGACAGAGATGAGCGCGGTGGGACACGCCATTACCCTGATGTCGCCCATCCGGGTCCAGGAGGTCCGAAAAGAGGGTTGTTTCTTCGGGCATGCGGTCAAAGGAACCCCTGCCGACTGCGTCAAGATCGCGGTTCAGGAACTCTTGGACCAGCCCCCGGATGTCGTCCTTTCCGGCATCAATGCCGGGGCCAATGTGGGGGTCAACATCCTGTATTCGGGCACGGTCTCTGCAGCCACCGAAGGGGCCTTTTTGGGCATCCGGTCCGCGGCCATATCCATTGCCGGCTTGAAGGACCCGGACTTCAGGTTTGCGGCCCGGTTCGGCAGAGACCTGGTGCGGTTCATGGTGGAAAGCGATTTGAGCGACGGGACCGCCCTGAATGTGAACATCCCCGGCGTGGCGCCTGAGGAGATCCGGGGCGTGGTCCTAGCCAGGCAGGGGACGTCCCGGTTTGAGGAGCGGTTTGAGCGGCGCAGCGATCCAAGGGGGAATGTCTATTACTGGCTGACCGGGGAGACATTTGTTGAAAACGGGAATCCCCGGAACGATTCTGTTGCGCTCAAGCAGAACTACATCACCATTACTCCCCTCCACTATGATCTCACCTGCGAAAAAGAGCTGAAGCGATTGGCGCGCTTTCCCCTGCCGACGCCAGGGCCCTGAGTTGTTCCGACCTGTTACGATTGACGATTGCCCCCCTGCTTTTGTTTTCCGACCTGAGAATCCGGTGGGGATCTTTGTGGGCGGTCTTGGGGGCGCTATCACGGCCCTGGGGATTCCGGTCGGGTATACCAAGGCCCTGGCGGGCATGATGATCATTCTCGGCCATTATCGCCCTTCGCTCGGTTGAAGGTTGCCGTACCCCTGCGCTCGTACCCCATTGACCTTTCCCCCTAATTATTGAGCTGATACGCAAAAAGGCCCCTGAACTGAAAGGGGCCTTTTTTGTGAGATGTTTCAGCGACGCGGAACGCGGGCTGCATATAAAAGAATCATGCCTGGAGTCCGGCTGACAGAGGAGCGCCGCTATTTCTTGGCGGCAGGTTCGGGCGTTGCGCCGTCCGCAGCCATCCGGTTGTAGGCCGCATACCGCTCCCGCATATCGGTCTCGGCCTTTTGGAAGAGGATCTCGGCATGCTCGGGGAAGGTCCGGGTCAGGGATGAGTAACGCACCTCGCCCATCAAGAATTCCCTGAAATCGCCGGTGGGTTCCTTGGAATCCAGGATCAGCGGGTTCTTGCCCTGCTCTTTGAGCCTCGGATCATACCGGTACAGGATCCAATATCCAGCCTCTACGGCCCGCTTCTCTTCTTCCTGGCTGAGTCCCATGTTGATCCCGTGGTTAATGCACGGTGCATAGGCGATAATCAAAGAAGGCCCGTGATAGCTCTCCGCCTCGTGCACGGCCTTGAGGAGCTGATTTTTATTGGCCCCCATGGCCACCGCAGCCACATAAACATATCCATAGGTCATGGCCATGTGGCCCAGGTCCTTTTTCCGGGTGGGTTTGCCGCCGGCGGCGAATTTCGCTACGGCGCCGGTGGGCGTGGCCTTGGAGGACTGGCCTCCGGTATTGGAATAGACCTCGGTATCGAGCACCAGGATGTTGACGTCCTGACCCGAGGCGATCACATGGTCGAGGCCACCGTAACCGATGTCATAGGCCCAGCCGTCGCCGCCGATGATCCAGATGGACTTCTTGGTGAGGTAGTCTCTTCTGTCTAAAATCTCCAGCAGGAGTTGGTCGATATCGTTCTCGCCGTCGGTCAGCTCCGCCTCGATCAGATCCACCAGCCGGTTTCCCGCCTCTTTGGACCCATCGCCGTCCTCCATATGGTCCAGCCAGTCCTGCATGGCGTCATGAAGTTCATCGGAGATATCCTTGTCCATGGCCTGGCGCACCAGATCGGCCAGTTTGGCGCGGCGCTGGCTCACGCCCAGATGCATGCCGAACCCGTACTCCGCATTGTCCTCAAACAGGGAATTGGCCCACGCGGGCCCATGGCCTTCTTTGTTGACCGTGTAGGGGCAGACCGGGGCCGACCCGCCGTAAATGGACGAACACCCGGTGGCATTGGAGATTATCATCCGGTGTCCGAACAACTGGGTTATCAGTTTGATGTATGGGGTTTCGCCGCACCCCGGACAGGCCCCTGAAAACTCGAACAGGGGCTGCCTGAACTGGGACCCCTTCACCGATGTGGCAGGCATCGCCTTGTCCAAGACGGTGAGCGTTGTGGAAAAGGCATGGTTGGGAACCTGCACGTCCTTCTGGGTGTTGAGGGGTTTCATGACAAGGGCCTTGTGCTTGGACGGGCAGACCTGTGCACAGTTGCCGCACCCGGTGCAGTCCAGGGGGCTGATCTGGATCCGGAACCGCAATCCCTTGAGCTCTTTCCCCTTGGCCTCCACTGTGACAAAGTCGGCGGGGGCGTCCCTGAGGTCCTCTTCGCGGGCCAGGACCGGCCGGATCACGGCATGGGGGCAGACAAAGGCGCACTGGTTACACTGGATGCAGTGTTCAGGCTGCCACTCGGGCACATTGATGGCGACCCCACGTTTTTCGTATCGGGTCGTTGCTGTGGGAAAGACCCCGTCCGGGGGCAGGGCGCTCACCGGGAGGGTGTCTCCCTTTTGGGCCAGCATGGGCCGCATGACCTTTTTCACAAATTCGGGCTCGTCTTTTTCCATGTAGGGCTCGTGACCGGCCGTGGCCCAGGAATCCGGAACCTCGATCTTCTGGAGGGCGTCCAGGCTCCTGTCTACGGCGTCCATGTTCATACGCACCACCTTGTCGCCTTTCTTCCCGTAAGTTTTCTTGATGGCCTGTTTGACATAATCGAGGGCCTGCTCGGGGGGGATGATGTTGGCGATCTTAAAAAAGGCGGACTGCATAATCATGTTGATGCGGCCCCCCAGGCCCAGTTCCCCGGCGATCTTGACCGCGTCGATGTTGTAGAAATTCAGCTCCTTTTGCTGGATGGTCCGTTTCATGTGGTCCGGGAGCTGAGTCTCCATCTCTTCCACGGTCCACGGGGAGTTGAGGAGAAAGGCCCCGCCCTGCCGGATTCCGTCCAGGATGTCGTACTGGTTCACGAATGCCGGGTTGTGACAGGCAATAAAGTCGGAGCGGGTCAGGAGATAGGGCGACTGGATCCGTTGGGGCGAGAACCGCAGGTGACTCATTGTGATGCCGCCTGATTTCTTGGCGTCATAGGCAAAATAGGCCTGGGCGAACATATCCGTGTTTTCGCCGATGATCTTGATGGAGTTCTTGTTGGCCCCTACGGTTCCGTCCGCGCCCAGGCCCCAGAACTTGCACCGGATGGTTCCCTCGGGCGATGGATCGATCTCCTCTCCCAGATCGAGGGATGTATGGGTTACATCATCCACAATGCCCACGGTGAAGTGATTCTTGGGGGTCTTGGATTTGAGATTGTCGAACACGGCCTTGACCATGATGGGGGTGAAGTCCTTGCTCCCAAGGCCATATCGCCCCCCTGCGATGACAGGCGCATCACCCCGTTCCTGGAACAGAGTGCAGACATCGCGATACAGGGGCTCGCCGATGGCCCCGGGCGACTTGGTCCGGTCCAGGACGGCGATGGCACGGGCCGTGGCAGGCAGGGCCCTCAGAAAATAGTCGGGCGAAAAGGGGGTGTAGAGGCGCACCTTGATGAGCCCGACCTTTTCCCCCCCTCTGGTCAGGTAATTGACGGTCTCCTCAATTACATCGCAACTGGAGGCCATGGAGATGATGACCCGCTCGGCCTCGGGGTCCCCCACGTAATCAAAGAGATGATAGGACCGGCCCACCAGATCGCTCACCTTCTTCATTTCCTCCTGAACGATCTCAGGGATCGGCTCGAAAAAGGGATTGCTGGCCTCCCGGTTCTGGAAGAAGATATCCGGATTCTGGGCTGTGCCCCGCAGTTGGGGATACTCCGGGTTCATGGCCCGGCTCCGGAACTCGTCAATGGCCTCCCAGTCCACCAAGGCGGCCATATCGTCGTAATCGATCAGCTCGATCTTCTGGATCTCGTTGGAGGTGCGGAACCCGTCAAAGAAGTGGATAAAGGGCATGCCGCTCCGAATGGCCGAGAGGTGAGTCACCAGTGCCAGGTCCATATTTTCCTGAACCGAGGCCGATGCGATCATGGAAAAGCCGGTCTGGCGAACCGCATTAATGTCCGAATGGTCGCCGAAGATGGAGAGGGCATGGGTCGCAATGCTCCTGGCCGAGACATGAAAAACGGCGGGCATGAGCTCGCCGGAGATCTTGTACATGTTGGGGATCATGAGCAACAGACCCTGGGATGCGGTGAAGGTAGTGGCCAGGGCCCCGGCCGAAAGGGCCCCGTGAACCGCACCCGCAGCCCCTCCCTCGGATTGCATCTCAACAACCTTGAGGACCTGGCCGAAGATGTTTTTCCGGCCATGTGAGGCCCACTCGTCTGCGTATTCCCCCATACTGCTGGAGGGGGTGATCGGATAGATCGCCGCCACATCGCTCATGGCATAGGCCACATGGCTGGTGGCCTCATTTCCTTCAATGGTTTTCTTTATTGGCATGATAGGATTCCTTTCTCATGTCTAATATTGTCTAACAGTGAAACAATTATAGGGAGAGGGCTTGCATTTTCCCGAAGGCTGCTGTATTCAACAGCCTCGTACAAAGTCTCTCGACTCATAGAGGTTAATGGATTTTTCGGGTTTATCGGATTGGTTGGATCCATGCATCCGTCGTGTTGGGATGTCTGTCCCCCGAACGACACGCCATATTGGTAATAGTCAATAAATAAGGGCAGAAGGGTTTTTCTGACGCGACTGCCGGGAGGGCGCAAGCGTCCGCTGCAGATAAGTCACTGAAGCGACCGGCCCGGAGGCCCGGAGCGGAAGAAAAATCCTCCTGCCCCGGTGGTACGTTTGCTGTTATCCCCCTAAGTATTGAGCTGATACCCATATTGTCATGGGCAATTACCGACAGATGTCGAGCCCATAAGGTATTCCAAAGCGTTTTAGTTTAGAGATCATGGTTTCCATTGTCAAGGTTTAATCGTAACAGGCTGAAATGAATAGAGAATATCCGGAATATCCCCTGGTGGGGGTGGGGGCCGTTATCTTTGAAGAGGGTTCGGTATGGCTGGCTCGGCGGGGTCAGGCGCCGTCACGAGGCGCCTGGAGCCTTCCCGGCGGGCTCGTGGAAACAGGGGAGACCCATCTTGAGGCCTTGGCCAGGGAGCTGCAGGAAGAGCTGGGAATTGCCATGACAGTGGCCGGCCTGGTGGGCGTCTACGACAAGATTTTTCACGATCCTCAAGGCCGTGTCCAATATCATTACGTGGTGGTGGATTACTGGGGGTGGATTGCCCGGGGCCGGCCTGCCCCTGGCTCGGACGTGAGCGAGGTGCGCAAGATCGCGCTTGATGCATTGGACGCGATAGGGCTGGACCAGGAAGTCATCCTGACCATCCGAAAGGCGGAACAGGCGCGCCTCACTCAATCAGATGCAGAAACCGCTTCCAGTGGGGCCACGACCAGTAGATTATAAAGGCCTTCCCCTTGACGTCTTTCAACGGGACAAATCCCCAGTATCGGCTGTCGTAGCTGTGATTGCGGTTGTCTCCCATGACATACAGATGACCGTCGGGGACGGTGACATGGCCGTAGGGGTAACTTTCCGGCTGACTCCCGTACCCTGGACCCATCTCGGAGTAATGTCCGTGCTTGTCTTGGTAGGGCTTTCCGTTGATATAGATCGTCTTGCCCACAATCCTGATCTCGTCCCCGGGGAGGCCGATCACCCGCTTGATAAAATCCTTGCTCCGATCCACGGGATAGATGAAGACAATCACGTCATTCTGCTTGGGTTCGCTGATGGGAATAAGGGTCTTGTTAATAAACGGTATTTTGTTGCCGTATAAAAACTTGTTTACGAGGATATGATCTCCCACCAGGAGGGTCGGCTCCATGGATCCGGATGGGATCTTGAAGGCCTGTACCACAAAGGTGCGGATAAACAAAGCCAGGATAATGGCAATAACCGCTGCCTCGGCATATTCACGGAATGTGCTCTTTTTTTTCAGTGCTCTTTTTGTATTCGCCTTTTTTGCTGTATTCGCTTCCAAACAAAATCCCCCTGAAAATTTTTCACGAACTTTAATCTTTAACATCCCACATTGTAAAGGAATTTTTGGACTCTTTGTAACAGCTCAATAAATAGTGGCAGAAGGGTTTTTGTGCCGGCCCCGGGGTGTATTCGGTTTTTCCCGCCCGCGGTATGGGGGGTCACTGGCTCGCCTCCAAGACGGGACAACAAAATGCGTACGGAGTGCTCGGCGACCGCCCCGTGACTCGTAATAGCCTTTATGAAAAGGCGGCAAGGACTACCGTCTTATGAGAGATTGTCCTTGGGGCTGGAACAGGACGAATTCCAACGCTCTGCTGCCGTTCCCACGAGCTGTGGTCGGTTTTTGTCCCGTCTTGGAGGGGAGCCAGTGACCCCCTTGGGGGCGACCAAAGCGTGAGATTTTCTTGCTGTAATATTTTTTTACAGTTGCCCCTGGATCCTAAACCTGTTTAACACCCTGACGCCGTCTCCCATTTACCCATTTGAAATGGATTTTTTTTGCATTACAATAACATATGTTCTAATTCACAAATTGGCACGGAAGTTGCTAAAAATTATATTCGCGTTGCCTTGGGGCGTTCAATGATTTTCACGATGGCCGGCTGCTTGCGGAGAGACAGTTCATTGAGCTATTACGTAACGCAGACAATCCCAAATTTGACCAGAAATCACCGGTGAACGGTTACCAAAAAATAAACACGAGACAGGAATTCAGCGTGAACCAAGAAACAAGGAAGACCCAAACCGGTTTTACCTTGATGGAGATGATGATCGTCATCGGCATCATCGGAATTGCCGCGGCAATCGCCATTCCTGCTTTCATGTCCATGCTTCCGGGGATGCGCCTCAATGGCGCGGCCCGCATGGTCGCAAGCGACCTGATGGCAGCGCGGATGAAAGCGGTCAAGCTGAATCAAAAAACAAAGGTGTTCTTCGACAATAACCATCAATACAGAATCTGTAACGATGCAGACAACGACGGCACGGTTGGCGATGGAGAGGGGGATGTGCAGACGCGGAACATCCAGACTGAGTATCCCGGGGTGGCCATCGACAAAGGCGCTTACAATGATCCTGTTTTCCAGCCGAGAGGGACGGCATCCATTATTATCATTACCTTGAACAATTCGGAAGGCGCGCAAAAGAAGGTCAAAGTCCATTTGACCGGCCGCGTGATGGTTGAAGATGGATAATCAGAAAAAGGATATCCGATATTTAAAAAAGATCTCGCCAAGACCGTCCGACGGCTTCACTTTGCTTGAGATCCTTATTGCAATTACCATCCTGTCGGTCGGTCTGCTGGGCATGGCCTCGCTTACCGTGGGGATTATTAACGCCAATAAATTCAGCGATGAAATGACCACGGCCACCACCCTGGCGCAGGACAAAATGGAGGATATCCGCAGGATGTCCTATCCGGATGTAACGAGCGAAGCGAAGGCAGTGCTTTCATCCCCGTATAGCCAGTATAAAAGAGAAGTTGCAGTGGCGGATGACAGTCCGGCGGCAGGGATGAAAACAGTGTCCGTAAAAGTTTATTGGGGAGGGGCCTCCCTTGAAGATCATCATGTTGAATTGAAGACCATTCTCACGCAATAAAAAGGGATCTATGCAGTAACAGCTCAATAAATGGGGGCAGAAGGGTTTTTCTGACGCGACTGCCGGGAGGGCGTCGTCTCTTTGTGACTTATCAGTGGGGGAAGCCGCAGCTCGACGAAGTCGAGAATGCCAAAGGGGCAAGCCTGCCCGCGATTGCCTTGTTACCCATGTTACTTCCTTCTGCCA
>JAGHEC010000155.1 GCA_021159525.1 Deltaproteobacteria bacterium
ACCCCCATACCGCGGGCGGGAAGCAGAGCCTCCATACGGCGGGCGGGACAAAAACCGAATATAGCTATTGGGAACGGCAACGGCGTTTCTTCCTACGAACCTCCACCCTGGCTCATGGCAAATAATGCTTGAAAGCCACAGGAGTTCCTGCTACAAGGCAGAACACGCTGAGATTCTTGTGTCAGACGAGCCGTTACCTCGGCAAAGACGATCCAACTCTTTGTAATAACAGTAATTATATGCTATACTCTGTTTTTATGCCGGGAGATCCTCACGAAAACGCCCAAGGAGGTAATAACTATGGAAAAATATGGAATTAAAACAGTTGGGGTTGTCCTGCTGGCGCTTTTGGTGTGCCTGGGTTGCGCCTCAAGCCGATCGGGCAAGGTCTATACGCGGGATCAGGCCCGGAAGAGCCAGAAGGTGTACATGGGCACGGTCGAGCGGGTTGAGCCGGTCCGGATTGAGGGGACCAAAGGTCCTTGGGGGACCATTGTGGGAGGGGCCCTCGGGGCGGCAGTGGGCGCTTCCATCGGACGCGGATGGGGCCAGGTCATCGGCGCTACCGCGGGTGCGATCGGCGGCGGGCTGGCCGGCTCAGCAGTGGAGGAAGAAGTTACCAAAAAAGACGGCCTGGAGATCGGGGTTAAGTTGGACAATGGCAATTCCGTGTCCATCGTTCAGGAAGCGGATACCATGTTTCACGTGGGGGACCGGGTTCGGGTTCTGACCGGACCTGACGGAACGGCCCGGGTCACATATTAGCTTTCAGCCCCTGCCTCATACAGGGCCCGGCATGACAGGAGAATGCCCAACTCTCAAGCCGACATGGAGGGCAGATCTAAATGGACCTTGACGCAATTGATTTCAGGGACATTGATCCGGGTCAGCGGACCCTGATGGGTCCGGGTCCGAGCGATGTGCCGGCGCGGGTCCTCCAGGCCATGTGCGCTCCCTGCATCGGACATCTGGATCCGGCCTTTCTTTCCATTATGGATGAGACCCAGCAGCTCCTCCGGTTTGTGTTTCAGACAGACAATGCCGTCACCATCCCGGTTTCCGGGACCGGTAGCGCCGGCATGGAGACCTGTTTCGTCAACCTGGTGGAACCGGGGGACGAGGTCGTGGTCTGTGTAAACGGCGTTTTTGGCGCCCGCATGTGCGATATTGTCCAACGGCTGGGCGCAAACCTCATCCGGGTGGATGCTGAATGGGGCAGAACCGTTGATCCAGAGGCGGTCCGCCAAGCCGCAAAGGCAAGGCAGCCCAAACTCCTGGCCGTTGTCCATGCCGAGACCTCCACGGGCGTGTGCCAGCCCCTCGAGGATCTTCGGGATATCGCAAAGGAGTCCGGGGCCCTTTTTTTAGTGGATATGGTCACGTCCCTCGGGGGCATGGAGGCAGGCTTGGACCGGATGGGAATCGACGCTGCCTACAGCGGCACCCAGAAATGCATCTCCTGTCCTCCGGGTCTCTCCCCCGTCTCATTCAGCCCTGCAGCCATGAAGATCCTTCGGGAAAGAAAGACCCCGGTGACAAGCTGGTATCTGGACATGACCATGGTGGGCAGCTACTGGGGAGCAGAAAGAAAATACCACCATACAGCCCCCATAAACATGATCTATGCCCTCAGAGAGGCCCTCCGGATCATTGCCGAGGAGGGGCTGAAGCCGCGCTTTTCGCGGCATCTGGTAAACCACCGGGCCCTGGTGGCAGGGCTCGAAGCCATGGGGCTTTCCATGCTCGTGGCAGAAGGCGAGCGGCTGCCCATGCTGAACGCCGTGCGCATACCCGAAGGCGCCGACGACCTGAAGGTCCGCAAGGCCCTGTTGAATAACTTCGGACTGGAGATCGGCGGGGGCCTTGGAGCCCTGGCAGGGAAGGTGTGGCGGGTAGGCCTGATGGGCCACGCATCCCGGCGCAGGAATGTTTTCCTGTTTTTATCGGCCCTGGAAACTGTTCTCAGAGGTCAGGGCCTCAAGGTCAAGACAGGGGCCCTTGAAGCGGCCGCAACAGTATACGCATCTGAAACAGCTTCAGATTCAGCTTGAGACCCGTCGTTGCGGGGAAAAAGGAAAGCCACGTTTGAAGGGTGACAGTGGGACAGCACTGCAATTCGGGCGCTCCTTACAACAGGATTAGTGGTTCTCTGCGAACTTGTCCTGACGCCCCAGGACTTTGACCCGATCCCGGCACTTGGACCCGCAGTAGCCGTCCCACCTTATAATAAGATAACATACCTCCGAACATCTGACAACTTGCTTTTTTAATAGGACACTATCTTTGGAAGAAAACCAATGGGACTGATGCACGGGACCGCGGCCTTTACGCGGTATATAGCGGAAAAGGAACTTCCGGACGATTTCATGGAAGGTCTTTCCGAGAATATCGGCCGATACGCCTTCAGGGATCTGGATGAACAATCCATAGATGAACGCTCAGCCGGGTGGGTCAATATCATGGATATGTTTGACCACCGGTTTGAGGGGCTGGAGTTCCTTAAAGAACCTTACATTGCCATGTCCCTCAGGATTGACGAGAGAAAGATCCCGTCCACGGCCTTGAGGCAATATGTAAGGCAGGCCGAAGAAAAGGTCAAAGAGGAAGAACATCTGGAGTTCCTTTCCAGAAACCGGCGCGAAGACGTGAAGGAAGCCGTCAGACTGCGGCTCTTAAAGCGGGCCATTCCCGTAACCAGGACCTATGACATGATCTGGAACACCCTCACCGGTCTGGTCATATTCGGCTGCGTGAGCCCCAGGATCTGCGATGAGTTTATACACCGGTTCTACCTGACCTTTGGGATACAGCTCGATGCCGTCTGCCCTTACACCCTTGGGGAATTGCATCTCGAAAAAGACGAGGCCTCTCTTGACCTCATGGACGGGCTAAGCCCCACCCGATTTCTGGAGGAGCAGTAATCATGCAGATCTTGGACCGGGCACGAAAAACAGCCTTTTTGGGGAGGGAATTCCTCCTGTGGCTCTGGTTTATGTCAGAGACAGGAAAGGGCATATTTGACCTGGGCGAGAAGGGAAAGGCCGAAATCTGGCTGGACGGGAAGATAACGCTACAGTCCGAAACCGATCGAGGCGTAGAGACCGTCACGTGCACGGGCGAGGACTTGACCATGAAAGAAGCCCGCTTTGCACTGGCCGAAAAAAAGGATATCCGCGAGGCCACCGTAAAACTGGCCCTTGGTGATAATGAGTGGTCGTTTGTCCTTGATTCCGTCTGGATGAACTTCCGCTCTTTCAAGACCCCACGGGTCATGAACGACGCCAAGGAAGATCCCGACGGTCTCTTTTACGAAAAAGCCTTTTTGATAGAAGAGGCTGTCTCTGCCGTAGACCAGATCTATTCCGCTTTTCTTAAACGCCGCCTTTCTCCTGAATGGCAGTCCCAAGATCGCGCTGCCGTAGGCAGGTGGATCAGAGAGGGCAGAACGGGTTCAGCAAAACACGGCCAGGAAACAGACCTCTAAAAGGCATGGAGAGATCCGGGCCTGAGGTGGACATAAGCCTCCTGCCAGTCTTGCGGGTCGTTTCCCTGAAGCATGCTCTTGGGCATCAACGACCTAAATACTGCACCCCCTGCCTTTACGGATATGGTGAAATAAAAGCCATGGTCCACCACCCGCCTGACCTCGCACTTAAATGGAGCCGATCCGTTGATTGGGAGGCGCTCCCTGCTGATAATCACATCTTCCGGTCTGACAGACAGATATTGTCTCCCACTGTCTACCTGCCTGGCCAGCTTGATGCACAAATCGCCCACCCTTGCCGCAGCGCCTTCGAACCGTGCTTGAAAAACATTTTTCATCCCAACGAATTCTGCGGTGAAGAGGGAGTTGGGACGCCGGAACAGATCCATGACAGCTCCACTTTGCTCGATACGGCCCTGGTTGATGACAGCGGCCTGTCCAGCCAGAAACAGGGCGTCGGAAAAATCATGGGTCACCATCAGAAATGTCGTATTCGAGCTCTTATGGAGCTCTTTTAACAAATCCCTTACCTCCTCCTTGAAATTGGGGTCCAGTGCGGACAGGGGTTCGTCCAGGAGTAGGACCTCGGGCGCCGCCATCAGGGCCCTGGCCAAGGCTGCCCGCTGCTTCTCGCCGCCGCTCAAATGGGCCGGGAACCGATTCAGGATAGGGGAAAGCCGCAAAACATCAACCAGATGCTCACGCCTTTTATCTGCATCTGCCTGTTGGAGCCTTCGGAAATGGAGACCGTAGGTGATATTTTGAAGCACGGTCTGGTGCGGAAAAAGGGCATGGTCCTGATACACAAGGCCAATCTTCCTTTTTTCCGGGGGCAATCCGGTCACATCCCGCTGACCGATGAATATACGCCCGCGCTGGATGGGAACAAGGCCTGCAATGGCCTCCAGCAGGACCGTCTTTCCTGCGCCGGTAGGACCCATCAAGGCAAAGAATTCGTTTTCCGCTACGGTCAGGTCGATTTCCTGCAAACGAAAATTGGGCAGGCTCACATTCAGCCCTTCTATGCGGATCATGACGTATCACCTCAATAATTAGGGGGATAACTGCGAACCTAGTGCCGGGGCAGAAGAATTTTTCTTCCGCTCCGGGCCTCCGGGCTGGTCTCTTGAGTGACTTATCTGCGGGGGACACCCGCCTG
>JAGHEC010000089.1 GCA_021159525.1 Deltaproteobacteria bacterium
ATGATATTGACGACTATGAGCACCTGGCCCTGGTAAAGGGGGAAATCGATCCAGACAAGGAGGTAATGGTCAGAGTCCATTCAGGGTGCCTGACAGGAGATGTCTTTGGCTCGTATCGCTGTGACTGCGGCGAGCAATTACAGACCGCCATGTCCATGATCCAGAAGGAAGGTCTCGGGGTGATCCTTTACCTCCAGCAGGAGGGAAGGGGGATCGGCCTGGCCAACAAGTTAAAGGCCTATGCCCTCCAGGATCAGGGATTTGATACGGTGGAGGCCAATGAGGAGCTCGGTTTTCCGGCAGACCTGAGGGATTACGGGGTCGGGGCCCAGATCCTGGTGGCCATTGGTGTGAGGAGGATGAGGGTTCTTACCAATAACCCCAAGAAGATCATCGGCCTGGAGGGCTACGGGCTCCAGGTTACCGAACGCGTCCCCATTGAGTGTGTGCCGAGGCCGGAAAACATCCGGTATCTTACTACCAAGTGCCACAAGCTGGGCCATCTGTTGAAGAGAATCGAGTAGGGTTCCTGCCATCTGTTCATTTTTCCCCGGGCAACAGGAAAGGACGGTTTTCGACCTTTTTGAGGCTGTCAATACTTACTTGGAAAGGGGGGCGTATTATGCCTAAGATAGTAGAGGGCCGACTGTCGGCACAGGGCTTCCGATTCGCCGTCATCGTGAGCCGCTTTAATGATTTTATCTGCTCCAGGCTGATGGAAGGGGCCGTAGACGCCCTGAAGCGACATGGAGGCGAGGAAGACAATATGGTGATCGTGAGGGTCCCAGGGGCATTTGAAATGCCCCTGGCCGCCAAGAGGATGGCCCGGACCGGGCAATATGATGCGGTTATATGTCTTGCCGCGGTCATCCGGGGGGCCACGCCTCATTTTGATTATGTAGCGGCCGAGGTCTCCAAGGGGATCGCGAGCGTTGCATTGGAAAGCGATATCCCAATCGCCTTCGGGGTGCTCACCACAGACAACCTGGAACAGGCCATTGAGAGGGCCGGTTCCAAATCCGGAAACAAAGGGTACGAGGCCGCCATGGCCGCCATTGAAATGGTGAACCTCTTCAACGAATTGGAAAGGGATGTTGGTTGAGTTGATCAGATACGAGATGGTGACATATGGGCAAGAGAAGGCGGGCCCGGGAACTGGCAATAAAGGTCCTGTTTCACCTCGAGTTCAGTCCTGATGATCCCTCTGAGGCGTTTGATCTCGTCTGTGAGAACTTCGAGGCCCCGGAACCCATTCGTGAGTTTTCAAAGAACCTCGTCCTGGGCGTCTGCGGTGAAAAGACAAGTCTGGACAAGGTGATCAGCCAGTCTTCAAGAAACTGGCGCATTGACCGCATGGCGCGTCTCGACAGGTCCATCTTGAGACTGGCCGTATTTGAGATGATGTTTATGCCCGATATCCCGCCAAGGGTCTCCCTGGACGAGGCCGTGGAAATCGGCAAGATATACGGAAGTGAAGACTCGGGCAGATACATCAACGGCGTGTTGGACAATATCTACAATACCATTATCAAAAACAAACTGAGAAAAGCAGACCCCCAAAAGGTGTGACAGACCATGAAATATAACCCGCAAGAGCTGGAACCCAAATGGCAGTCTTATTGGGAAAAAAATAATCTTTTCAAGTGCAAAGAAGATAAGACTAAAGAAAAATATTATCTCTTGGAGATGTTCCCCTATCCCTCCGGCAAGATCCATATCGGCCATGTGCGCAACTACACCATCGGCGACGTAGTAGCCAGATACAAGCGGATGTGCGGCAAGAATGTGCTCCACCCCATGGGATGGGATGCATTCGGCATGCCGGCAGAGAATGCGGCCATAGAAAACAACACCCATCCGGCCCGGTGGACCTATGACAACATTGCTGCCATGAAGGCACAGCTCAAGCGGATGGGTTTCAGCTATGACTGGGACCGCGAGCTGGCCACCTGCGATCCTGAGTACTATCGATGGGAGCAGTTGATATTCCTGAAGATGTATGAAAAGGGACTGGCCTACAAAAAGAAGACCTTTGTCAACTGGTGCCATAAGTGCCAGACGGTTCTTGCCAATGAGCAGGTGGAGGACGGCCATTGCTGGCGGCATCCGGACGTGGAAGTCACAATCAAGGAAATGGACAGCTGGTTTCTCAAGACAACCCACTATGCGGACGAAATCCTGGAATACTGCGAGAAGCTGCCGGGCTGGCCGGAGCGGGTGCTCACCATGCAGCGAAACTGGATCGGGAAGAGCTATGGGGCCATTATCCGCTTTCACCTGGTCGGAACCGACCAGGTGATCGAGGTCTTTACCACGCGTCAAGATACAGTGTTCGGTGCGACTTTCATGTGTCTGGCCCCCGAACACCCGTTAGTCAAGGAGATCATCAAGGGGACTCCCGAGGAACAGGATGTCCTGGACTTTGTTGAGCGGACCCTCAAGATGGACAGATTCATGCGGACAGCAGAGTTCACGGTCAAAGAAGGGGCCTTTACCGGGAGATACTGCAGAAACCCGGTGACCGGCGAGGAGATTCCCATCTTCGTGGCCAACTTCGTGCTTTTCGATTACGGGACCGGCGCCATCATGGCTGTACCTACGCACGACCAGCGGGATTTCGAGTTTGCCAAGAAATACGGCCTGAACCTCCGGGTGGTAATTCAACCCCCTGACGCCGAACTGGATGAGGCCGACATGACCGAGGCCTACGTGGGCGAGGGCGTGCTGGTCAACTCGGGGCCGTTCAATGGTCAGCGAAACCTGGAGGCGCTGGACAGCATCGCCGATTATCTGGAATCCGGAGGCATGGGCCATAAAACGGTTAATTATCGATTGAGGGACTGGGGCATATCCCGGCAGCGATACTGGGGCGCCCCCATTCCCATTATCTACTGCGACCGGTGCGGAAC
>JAGHEC010000066.1 GCA_021159525.1 Deltaproteobacteria bacterium
GTGCTGAACCACGTGAACGGGATTCTCAGGAGGGAAAAGGCAGCCGAGATTTCTCTGGAGAGTGCGGTGGGAATCAAGCCTATGAGCGAGGCCAATACGCGCCGGCTGGTGCGCCGGGCCATTGTGCACGCCCTGGAAAACAAGTTTGACAGTGTGACCCTTGTTCACAAGGGAAATATCATGAAATATACCGAAGGGGCATTTCGGGACTGGGGGTATGCAGTGGCCAGGGAGGAATTTCCCGAAAAGATCATTGTCGAGACGGAACTTTACGAGAAATTCGGGGGCCGGGTCCCTGACGGCAAAGTTGTCATCAAAGACCGGATCGCAGACGCCATGTTTCAGCAGCTCTTGCTCCGGCCGGAGGAATACGGGGTTATTGCCACCCCCAACCTGAACGGCGATTATCTGTCCGACGCCGCAGCGGCCCAGGTGGGAGGGCTGGGCATGGCCCCCGGCGCCAACATCGGGGATCGGTGCGCCCTGTTCGAGGCTACCCACGGGAGCGCCCCCAAATATGCGGGCATGGACAAGGTCAATCCCTGCTCTCTGATCCTGTCCGGCGCAGAGATGCTCCGGTTCATGGGGTGGACAGAGGCCGCAGACCTGGTGGTACAGGCCATTGAGCGGGCCATTAAACAGCGTATTGTCACCTACGACCTGGCGAGACAGATGAAAGGGGTAAGAGAAGTGAAATGCTCGGAGTTCGGCAGGGCCGTTGTGGAGAATACCGGAATAGAAGGAGGAACAAAAAAATGAATGCAGTCAACAACATCCGTCTGGAGAAACAGGGCAATATCCGCATCGTTACCGTGGATCACCCGCCAGCCAATACCTGGGACCTGGTCACCATGGAGGGGCTTGAGCAGACGGTGGATGAGCTGGAAAAGGATCCGGAGGCCCGGGTGGTGATCCTGACCGGGGCAGGGGAGAAATGCTTTTCAGCAGGATTTGATGTGAAGGATGCGGACAATGCCCCCCGGATTGGGGCCAAGGCCAGGAAATTGTGGACCCGGATCGACCGGTTTGAAAGGCCGGTAATCGCGGCCATCAACGGGCATGCCCTGGGCGGCGGGCTGGAGCTGGCCCTGTCGTGCCACTTCCGGATAATGGCGGATGTGTTGAGCGCCAGGCTTGGGCTGACCGAGCTGAATCTGGGGATTATGCCGGGATGGGGCGGGACCCAGCGCCTGCCCCGAGTGGTGGGGCGGGCCAAGGCCTTGGATATGATCCTTTTCAGCAAGACGCTGAGCCCCCGGGAGGCCCTTGAGGTAGGGCTGGTGACCCGTTTAAGCAGGCCGGGGAAATTGATGGATGATGCCCTTGAAATGGCCCGAAGCCTGGCACAGCGGCCCCCGATTGCGGTGGCCTGTGTCCTCAGGGCCATGGCCCTGGGCGAATACGAGGGGATCGATAAGGGCCTTCAGGCAGAGGACGAGGGCACAACCCGTGTGCGAGATTCACAGGACCGGGTCGAAGGGTTTAAGGCCTTCCTGGAGAAGCGCAAGCCTGTATTTACCGGCCGATAGAGATCGTTTTAGTCTAATTGCAACAGCTCAATAAATAGGGGCAGAGAGGAAGATGACGATGAAACGCCCTGGATCTCAGGCGCCCATGGATTTTATCCGAACGATCATTGCAGAGGACCTCAAGGCAAATAAAAACGGGGGGAGGGTCCATACCCGGTTTCCGCCCGAGCCCAATGGCTATCTTCACATTGGACATGCCAAGTCCATTTGTCTCAATTTCAAGATTGCCGAGGAGTTCGGAGGTCTCTGCAATCTCAGATTCGATGATACAAATCCGACCAAGGAAGAGGCCGAGTATGTTGAATCCATCAAGGAGGATGTGCGATGGCTCGGTTTTGACTGGGGAGACCGACTCTACTATGCATCGGATTATTTTGATCAGCTCTATGAATATGCGCTTCAGCTCATCCGGGACGGCAAGGCCTATGTGTGCGACCTGAGCCCTGAGGAGATCCGGGCCTACCGGGGGACCCTGACCGAGCCTGGCAAGGACAGCCCGTACCGGAATCGGTCTGTTGAGGAAAACCTGGACCTGTTTGAGAGGATGCGGGCAGGCGAATTCGAGGATGGGGCCTGCGTCCTGCGGGCCAAGATCGACATGGCATCGCCGAATCTCAATATGCGGGACCCTGTGCTCTACCGGATGCTGCATGCCCCCCATCAACGCACCGGGAACAAATGGTGCATCTACCCCACCTACGACTTTGCCCACGGTCAGTCGGATTCCATTGAAGGGATCACCCATTCCCTTTGCACCCTGGAATTTGAAGACCACCGGCCCCTGTATGACTGGTTTATCAGGCAGCTCAGAATCTTTGCCCCCCGGCAAATTGAATTTGCGCGACTCAATCTGTCCTTTACCGTCATGAGCAAGCGGAAGCTCCTGGCCCTGGTTCAGGGCGGACACGTTACGGGCTGGGATGACCCCCGGATGCCTACCCTCTCGGGTATGCGGCGGCGGGGATATACACCCGAGGCCATCCGTACATTTTGCGAGCGGATCGGGGTCGCCAAAAAGGAGAGCACCGTGGACATCGGGCTCCTGGAGCACTGTCTTCGGGAAGACCTGAACCGACGCGCCCTCCGGAGAATGGCGGTTCTTCACCCCCTGCGCGTGGTGATTGACAACTATCCGGAGGATCAGGTGGAATATCTCGATGCGGAGAACAATCCGGAAGACCCGGCCATGGGTTCCCGCAACATACCGTTTTCCCGCGTCCTTTATATCGAGAGGGAGGACTTCCGGGAAGATCCGCCCAAAAAGTATTTTCGGCTGGCTCCGGGACGGGAGGTCCGCTTGAAGCATGCCTATTATATTACCTGTGAGCGGGTGGTAAAGGATGAAAAAACAGGGGATGTGGCGGAACTCCACTGTACCTATGATCCTGAGACGCGCGGGGGCTGGTCTCGGGACGGTCGACGGGTCAAGGGAACCCTTCACTGGGTATCCGCAGCCCATGCCGGTGAGGCCCAGGTCAGGCTCTACGATCATCTCTTTGTTGTGCCCAATCCGGGCGATCCAAAAAATGGGGCGGATTTTATCTCGCTTCTCAACCCCAAATCCCTGGAGATCGTCTCTTCATGCAAAATCGAGCCCAGCCTGATGAGCGCAACGCCCGGGACTCATTTTCAGTTTTTGAGACTGGGCTACTTCTGTATGGATGCCATTGATTCCACTCCGGAGAGATTGGTCTTCAACCGGAGCGTGACCCTTCGGGACACGTGGGCCAAGATCGAAAAGGACCGGCACAAGGCTGATCCTGTCAGGAAGGCTGAGGAGATAAAAGAGGTTACACCAGCTCACGGGCAAGCAGGGGATATAAAGACAGCAGGAGACAAGATCGCGATTGACGATTTTGCCAGGGTCGACCTGCGTGTGGGCGTGGTACGGGAGGCCGGGGCGGTCAAAGGGGCCAAGAAACTGATCCGGCTCATGGTGGATTTGGGGGAAGGACGGTTGCGTCAAATATTCAGCGGGGTTCGTTCCGCCTATCCCGATCCAGGAGTCCTGACAGGGAAAAAGGTCATTGTGGTGGCGAACCTGAAGCCCCGTCAGATGAGTTTTGGCCTGTCCGAGGGAATGGTCCTGGCCGGGGTGGGCGAAGATCGTTTGGGGATTGCCACGGTGGAAGGGGACCTCGCTCCGGGCGACAAAGTGATGTAGCAAGGGTTGGCAACTCGGTGGCCTGAGGGATGAACGCCCAATGGTGAACACCGAATGAAGGCAAGGGGGAACCTTGAACCTTTGAACGTTTGAAGAGACGGCGCCCTCCCGGCAGTCGCGTCAGAAAAACCCTTCTGCCGCCATTTATTGACTTGTTACGCCATGCATGTATTTATTATCTTGGCGGAAAAATCCGTTAAGGCATGTCATGTTCCATTCAAGAGAGTGAAAAATGCCCCGACTACAGAGCGCAATCGGCTTTCTGAGCCTGGTCTTTCTGGCATGGCTATTTTCGGAAAACAGAAAAAAGCTCAATTTACGCACCCTTGTGGCAGGCATAGGCCTTCAGGTAGTGCTGGCCCTGATCCTGCTGAAATTCCCTGGAAGTCAGGAGGCCTTTCTCTTGCTGAACAGGGCCGTTGGGGCCATCGAGGCATCCACGCGGGCAGGGACCGCGTTTGTGTTCGGCTATCTCGGCGGGGCCCCGCTTCCCTTTGAGGAAAAGGCCCCCGGATCCAGTTATATATTCGCCTTTCGCGGGATTCCCCTACTTCTGGTGATCAGCGCCCTGTCATCCCTTTTCTTTTATTGGCGAATCATCCCGTGGGTCGTCAGAGGGTTCTCATGGCTCCTGCGGAGGGTCATGGGGATCGGCGGGGTGGAAGGCGTAGGGGCCGCAGCCAATGTCTTTGTGGGGATGGTGGAATCGCCCCTGATTGTCAGGCCCTATCTCCTGAACATCTCCAGGAGCGAACTCTTTACCATCATGGTATGCGGCATGGCCACCATTGCAGGTACGGTCATGGTGCTCTATGCATCCATCCTGCGCGATGTGGTGCCCGGGATCATGGGACACCTCCTGGTGGCCTCCCTTGTGAGCGCTCCGGCTGCCATTACCGTGGCCAAACTGATGGTCCCGGAGACATCCGATCTCTCAGGGGAGGAGGTAGTCCTGCCACGGGAGGCCAGCAGCGCCATGGACGCCATTACCCGGGGGACAGTGGCCGGCATCGGCCTTCTCCTCAATGTTGTGGCAATGCTGATCGTCTTTGTGGCCCTGGTCCACCTCCTGAATCTGGTCCTCGGATTGCTGCCTCATTTGTCCGGTCAGCCCATCACGTTCCAGAGGGTGGTCGGGTATGTAATGGCCCCTGTAGTATGGCTTATCGGCATCCCCTGGTCAGAGGCCGTGACCGCGGGTTCGCTCATGGGCACCAAGACTGTCTTAAATGAGCTTTTGGCCTATCTTGACCTGGCAGGCCTGCCCGGAGACGCCCTGGGCGAAAGGAGTCGTCTCATTCTGATCTATGCCATGTGCGGTTTTGCCAATTTCGGCTCCCTTGGGATCATGATCGGCGGCATGGGGACGATGGCAAAGGAGAGAAGGGGTGAGATTGTGAGTCTGGGCCTGCGCTCGATTGTGGCCGGGACGATCGCTACCTGCATGACCGGGGCATTGGTGGGGGTGATTTTGTAATCCGCTTGATACCCCGCTGTTTGCAGCGGGGTAGTTCATTGTGCCTAAATCCCGAGATAGGCCTCCCGGATCTCACGGGAATCCTTGATCTCTTCCGGACTTCCCTCCGCCTTGATCTTTCCCTCGTGCATGATATAGACATAATCCGCGGCGTTGAGGGAGGCGTCTGCGTTCTGTTCAATGAGGAGTACGGTGAGACCTATATCGTCCTTCATTTTCTGGATGGTGTCGAAGACCTCCCTCACCAGCAGGGGGGCCAGACCCTGGCTCGGTTCATCCAGCATAATAAGCTGGGGTCTGGTCATCAATGCACGGGCAATTGTGACCATTTGCTGCTCGCCGCCGCTGAGGGATCCCGCGGTTTGATTCTCCCGTTCTTTGAGCCTGGGAAACAGGTCATGCACCATGCTGAGCGATTTTTCCCTGTGGGCCGAGGCCCGCTTCAGGTAGGCCCCCATAAGCAGATTTTCATGGACCGTCATGTTAGGGAAGAGGTGTTTGCCCTCCGGCACCAGGGCCACGCCCAGATCCACTTTCTTGTGTGTGGGGAGGTGGGTGACGTCCGATTCGTTATAGAGGATCCTGCCACTCCAAGGCAGGATAGAACCGAACACGGTCATAATGAAGGTGCTCTTCCCGGCCCCATTGGGTCCTAAAAGGGAGGTGATGGATCCCTTTTTGACCTGAAGACTCGGTTTCCACAGGACCTGCATGGGACCGTAGCCTGATTCCAGTTCTATGACGTTCAGCATTCTTCGTCCTCCGGTCTGCGGCCCAGGTAGACCTCCACAACCCTCGGATCCTGCAGGGCCTCTCTTGTGGGAGCGTCCACGATCTTTGAGCCCTGGTGCAATACAATGACCTTTTCTGCCAGACCGATTACCGCGCGCATGATATGTTCCACCATGGCCACAATGGCGATATTCTCTTCGCTGGCCACGCGTTTGATGAAGGCCACCATCTGATCAATGTCGTTGGGGTGCATCCCGGCCATGGCCTCGTCCATGAGCAGCAGCCGCGGCTTCATGGCCAGGGCCCGGGCGATTTCCATCAATTTTTTCTCCACTGGCGTCAGTGCCCCGGCGGGCTTGTCTCGATGGGCCGTGAGATCCACGCGTTTAATAATCTCGTCGGCAACCTCGAGGGAACGATCCACATTCAACTGATGGCCCTGGCTGCCGAACATGGCTCCCACAGCGATGTTTTCCCTCACCGTTGCCGAGGCGAACGGCCGGGGTATCTGAAATGTGCGGCCGATCCCCAGGGGGGCCCTTTTGAACGAGGGGAACCGGGTGATCTCCCGGCCTCGAAAAATCACCTTGCCCTCTTCAGGGAAGAACACACCGTTAATGACATTGAAAAGTGTGGTCTTGCCGCTTCCGTTGGGGCCTACAATCCCCACGAAGGCCCCTTCTTCGATTTCGAGGCTCACCCGATTCACGGCCACCAGGCCGCCGAAGCGTTTGGTCACGTTTTCAAGTTGTAATAAGACCATAATGTCCGTATCACCTCAATAATTAGGGGGATAACTGCGAACCTAGTGCCGGGGCAGAAGAATTTTTCTTCCGCTCCGGGCCTCCGGGCTGGTCTCTTGAGTGACTTATCTGCGGGGGACACCCGCCTGCCA
>JAGHEC010000377.1 GCA_021159525.1 Deltaproteobacteria bacterium
AGACCAGCTCGGAGGCCCGGCCTCCCGCCCGTAGCGGGCCTACGCCCCGGAGGGAGCACAAGAAAAATCTTCCTGCCCCGGCGATACGGTCGCTGTTATCCCCCCAATTATTGAGCTGATGCGATTTTCTCATATCATTGTATCAGGGAGATCTCAAGAGCCCGTGAACGGTTACTACTAGTGCAACAAATCCACTATTTCTCGAATATCAGCAACATGTTCTATTGATTTGATCTTTTCGATTAACATCTCTATGTTTTTTTCCGTTATGGTCATTTTCGCTGCATCTCTAAACTTTTTTTCAAGTTCTCGGGTACTCAATGGGTTTTCTGGGTGGCCTTTTTGCTTTCGCCTAAAGGCCTTATATTCTTCCCCGTTTTTCATTATCACAGACACCCTTGCGCCGAAGCCTAATGAATCAACAAGTTGGGCATCGACTTTATTCGCAAGGTTGGTCACACGAGGATCATTCAGTTTTTCATCAACAAATTTGTCTAACCCAACATTTTTTTCAATAAGGGCTAAGGCAGCGAGATACCAGAGACTAAATTTGATTTCTCTTCCAATTTTAGGGGACTTGTTTCCAGCGGCGGTAAAAGCAACATGCCCTGTTTCTATTTTTATTTTTTCTATGTCGTCAGGTTCTGGATGATACTTATCCCTGATCTCCTCCAGGAGACCCAATGTTCCGTGCACTCACGCGCATGTTGCATAAGGTTTGAAGCATATATCCAAAAGGTGATATTTGGGCCCTAACCCATCAAGGACTATTCCTTCATTCGGGGTCTCTGTAAGCACCGAAAAAAGCCCTAATTCCCCTTCGATTATTTCCTTTGAACTGGTAAAACCTTTTTCGGCCAGCAAGGCTGAGAGAACACCGTCCATAGCGCATTTACCCGCATGTAACGGTTTCGTCATTGTCCCAAACACCTGTCGCACTCCACTTGCTTGAGTACCGCAAATACCAAATGCGTTGATGATTTTATCTACACTCATATTTAACAAGCTGGCGACTCCGGCTGCTGCGGTGAATCTGCCTGTCGTTGCAGTGCTATGCCATCCTAATTCATAATGGTATCTTCCAAACCCAAGTCCCAGCCTAATACCGACTTCAACCCCCAGGATTAAAGCCCTCAACAGCTCAAGGCCACTTAGCTTTCTACTTTCTGCAACAGCCAAAATGGCTGGTAAACACGTTGAAGTAGCGTGAATGACGGTTTCCTCGTGGTAATCGTCATAATCAAGGGCATGAGCGATTGTTCCGTTGGCGAGGGCTGCATAGTTGACATCTGTTTTAAAATCGCATCCAATAATAGATGCCTGTGGCTTTCCTCCATACTGCTTTATATAATCAAGTATCATCTGAGAGGTGTCTTCAGGCACACCCCCCACGGCACATCCAAGGCAATCAAGTATACACATCTTCCCTTTTTCTATTGCCTCTGCCGGTAAATCATCGAGCTTCGTCTCATGCACAAACTCGGCCAATTTCTTAGTGACTTCCATAGTCTCCCCTGTACCGGTGTCTGTCAAGATAATTTTCGCACGAAGTCAAACCGCGCGGGCTGATGTTTGTTTTCTATCGGCATCAGCCGGCGGGTTTAGCCAAACTTCAGCAACTGGGTGCCAGTTGCGAATATTGCCACTCGAGCCCTCCGGCGCGCTATCCGAGTCGGGAAGCAACAGCCCCCGCTCGCGCACCTGCCGCCGCCACATGTACAGCGTGGCCTCGCTGATGCCTTCCTCTCTCGCCTCCTCGACGATCGACCGGTTGTGCGGCGGCACCATCTTTTTCAGAACAGCTTCTTTACGCTCTTTGGAATATTGCATGATCGGATCCTCCTCCGCCCCCAGGGAAACTCGATTATAAAGGGGTTTAGATCGTGCAACTATCCTGCCACAGGGGCATACAACAGAAACAAAAGAACTCCTTCTTGAAAAGAAAAAAAGAATCTCGACTTCTAACTTATGGACTTAACAAGTAACTCGGAGGTGATATCGTGGGAGATGACAGCAACTGCACTCGTTTCAATAGTATTCCCCCAAATCCGTTATAACCAGGATTTTTTTAAAGCCGATTTCTTAATCTTTCCCCAAGAAGTCATTGGAAGGGAACCCACAACCTCGACTTGCCCGGGAAATTTGTATCTGGCAACCTTTCCATCTAAGAACTGAATGACCTCGTCTTCCGTGATGGTAGAACCCTTTTTGCACTCAATAAACGCCTTTCCTGTTTCTCCCCATTTATCATCAGGGACTCCAATGATTGCTACATTTTCAATTTTTGGATGCTGAGCCAGGATTTTCTCTATTTCTGCAGGATAGACGTTTTCTCCTCCGCTTCGATACATATCCTTTGTGCGGTCAACAATATAGAAGAAGCCATCCTCATCTCTATATCCCAGATCGCCTGTGTGAAGTTTTCCATCAACTATTGTTTTGGCGGTGTCTTCCGGCATATCCCAGTAACCGCTCATCACATTTGGACCTCTTGCAACGATTTCTCCGATCTGACCCGGAGGAAGTCTTGTGCCGTCTTTACCTTCTATCCAGGCATCTGTAAAGAAATTGGGTAATCCACAGGATCCTATTTTGTCCTCTCCCATATTACGGGGCATCAAAATCATGGCTGAATTTTCCGTTTGCCCATATCCCATCAGCAGATGTAGTCCCTTTTCAGCAAGATCCTGTATCAGCTTGGGAGGCGTCCTCTCTCCGCCCCCGAACGTAATGCGAACGCTGCTTGTATCGATTTTATCAAGAATTTTGTTTTCAAGGATAAACCGGAACATGGTTGTCAGGCCAAAGACAATAGTAGCCTTATATTTTTCAATGTCCCCTGCAAATTGGACCGCCTCAAATTTTCTTCTCATGAGCAGCGAAGCACCACGGCAAAGTGCCGGTGTTGCTACCGCACAAAGTCCTGCCGAGTGACAAAGAGGCGCCTGAAACAATACAACATCGTCCTCTCTCATGTCTGTATAGATCATGATCTGAAAATTCTTAAAAAACATCTGCCCGTGGGAAATAACGGCGCCTTTCGGGTCACCGGCAACTCCCGAAGTGTATAGGATGAGAAGAGGGTCATCCAAGTCTATAATCTCTTCTGACTCTGGCTCATTTGTTGAAAACCTTTGCATTATCTCGCTATAATTAATAGCCCATTCGGGGCAGGCAATATTTTCCACATTGCCACTTGCCAGACAAATAGACTTATCATCATCTACTTGTGTTGAAGAACGGATTGACTCTACGATCTTGGTGAGCTGATGATCAAAGATAAGTAGGCTGGTCCCACATCTATTAAGTTGGTACTTCAACTCGCGAGATACCAATCTGTAGTGCAGCGGGACAAAAATCAGGCCAAGTTTTGCCGCAGCAAAAAAGCTCACCAAAAATTCAGGACAGTTATAAAGGCATACAGAAATCCGATCACCCTTTTTCAGGCCTTTTTTCCTAAAGAAATTCGCCAAACGATTTGCATCATCATTGAGCATTTTGTATGTAATAGGCTTGTCTTCATAGACAATAGCGATCTTGTCAGGTGAAAATAAGGCCCATTTGCTTGCAATCTTGCCGATACTCCATTTCATTAAAGAGTCTCCTATTTGACAGCGGATCCAAGACTTGCCTTTATAAACTCGCGGTTGAGTCGGGCGATATTAGTAATAGAGATTTCCTTGGGACACTGCACCTCGCATTCTCTGTGGTTTGTGCAATTTCCAAAGCCCAGTTCATCCATTTTTCTGAGCATGGATATTGCCCTCCCAGCTGCCTCAATTCTGCCCTGTGGAAGGAGTGCGAGATGGGATATTTTTGCTCCAACAAAGAGCATAGCAGAGGCATTGGGACATGCTGCAACGCATGCCCCGCACCCGATACATGCGGCTGCGTCCATGGCAAGCTCGGATTTTTCCACTGAAATGGGGATGCTGTTTGCCTCGGGCGCCTGACCCGTGTTTACCGATATGTATCCACCTGCCTGTATAATCTTGTCAAACGCACTGCGGTCAACCATCAAGTCTTTCACTACCTTGAACGGGCGTGCCAGGAACGGTTCAATGACAATCGTATCACCGTCCTTAAAGTGCCTCATATGGAGCTGGCACAAGGTGGTGCCGGTCTTGGGGCCGTGGGCGTATCCATTGACCACCGCACCGCAGGCCCCGCATATTCCTTCTCTGCAGTCATGGTCAAAGGCTATGGGCTCTTTACCTTCCAGGGTCAGTTTTTCATTGAGAACATCAAGCATTTCCAAAAATGACATATCCGTATCAATATCTTTCAACTCATGGATTTCCAGGTGACCTTTCTCCTTCGCGTTTTTCTGACGCCAGATTTTTAGTGTGAGATTGATGGTTCCGCTCATTTGTAACTCCTCTGGGTTAGGTGCACATTCTCAAAGACAAGGGGTTCTTTGTGAAGGGTCGGGGGTGTCCTTTCCCCGGTGTATTCCCAGGCCGATACATAACAGGACGTGTCGTCCTGCCGAAGGGCCTCGTGCTCTTCCGTCTGATAGGCCACATTAAAATGACACCCGCAGGATTCCTTTCTTGAAAGGGCATCTTCCACCATTAGCTCGGTAAA
>JAGHEC010000374.1 GCA_021159525.1 Deltaproteobacteria bacterium
GTCCTCGCTTTGCTCGGACTCCCCATCCTTGGGATGGGTCCCCGGTTTGTCCTCGCTTTGCTCGGACTCCCCATCCTTGGGATGGGTCCCCGGTTTCGTGACTTATCAGTGGGGGAAGCCGCAGCTCGACGAATGCGAGAATGCCAAAGGGGCAAGTGTCCCCCGCAGACAAGTCACTGAAGAGACCGGCCCGGAGGCCCGGAGCACAAGAAAAATCTTCCTGCTCCGGTGGTACGGTCGCTGTTATCCCCCCAATTATTGAGCTGATGCGATTTTCTCATATCAGTGTATCAGGGAGATCTCAAGACCCCGTGAATGGTTACGAATGATCCTGGCGCCCGTTTTTAAGGCCAAAGCATGTGAAGGCATATGATTCCTGCTATGACCGTCATGGCTGCATAATCCGGCCAGGTTATGGAGAGTTCCTTCAAATAGGTGCGCGGACCCCTTTGGTATGCCCGGGCCTCCATAGCGACCACAAGGTCATCCGCCCTGTGCATGGTTCGCAAGAGAAGCGGGAGGAGAAGGGATTTAGCGGCCAGAATCCTGCGAAACAGGGGACCGGATCCAAAGGTGGCCCCCCTGGCTATGTGGGCGGTCTTGATCCTATCGATTTCCTCCAGAAATGTGGGAACGAATCTCAAGGCGATGGAAACCATCATGGCGATATCGTAGGAGGGAACCCCTATGCGTCTGAGGGGCCGAAGGAGTCTCTCGATTCCGTTGACCAGGTCGGTGGAAAGGGTGGTCATGGTCAGGATGGAGGCGTTGCATATGAGGAGGGCGAATTGCCAGGTAGTGAAGGCCCCCCTGTAAAGCCCCTCGTAGGTGACGGTCACGCGCCACGGGGGAAAGGGCGGGATAGGTTTTCCTTGGGTAAACAAAAGATGCACAAAGAAGAGGAGGGCAAAAAATACCAGGACCGGTTTAAAAGCCCGGCCCATTTGGTAAGCGCTCAGACCCGAGCAGGGGATCAGGGCAATCAAAAATGCGCTGAGAAAGCTCTCGGTAAATGCGCCCCCCCGTAATGTTAATATGGTCAGGGCAATGGCGGCTCCGATCTTGACCCTCGGATCCAAGCGATGAATCAACGAATTGCCCGGGATGTACTGTCCTGTGTACATAGGAAATTGGCCGTCTGAGAGCCGGCGTTTGGTCTGTGAACGGTCTGAGGTTAATGAAACTTTTGTTGGGACGTGATCAAGGAGGAGATCTCCTTGCAGGCCTCCTCTACAGAAAATATGTCGGTGCGCACATCTAACCCTGTTTCCCTGAGAGACCACAAAATCTCTGCAATTTTTGGGATCCCTACCCCCAGGTCCTGAAGCCGTTCCACGTGACCAAATACCTGTGAGGGAGTTCCTTCCATGGCAATTCTCCCTTCATACAGAACGATTATCCGGTCCGCCCGGGCGATCTCGTTCATGTCGTGGGTCACATGAACTATGGTAATGCCCTCTTTGTGGAGCCTGTTAACAACGTGCAACACCCTTTCCCGCGCAGATGGATCTAAATAGGTGGTGGGTTCGTCCAGGATGATATGCCTCGGTTTCATGGCCAGGACACCCGCAATGGCCACGAGTTGCTTTTCGCCGTTGGACAGGATGTGAGGCGATCTTTTGGATTGCTTTTCCATGCCCACCATTGCCAGAGATTCCTGCACCCGCCTGGCTATCTCGATGGGAGGGAGGGCCAGATTGCCCGGGCCGAATGCCACATCCTCTTCCACGGTCATCCCGACGATCTGGTTGTCCGGGTTTTGAAAAACCATCCCGACCCGCGGCCGGATCTTGAGGACAGCAACGGGATCTGCCGTATGCATCCCGTCTACCCATACCTCTCCGGCTGTGGGTGTAAGGAGCCCGTTCAGATGTCGGACAAAGGTTGTCTTCCCACACCCGGTGGGTCCGATGATGCCGACATGCATCCCGTCCCGGATCTCTGTAGAGATTCCCTTGACGATCTGTTCCCCGCCCTTGTCGTATTGAAAAATGAGATCCTTCACTTTAATCATCTCTGAATATTTCCTTCCAAGAGATCCGGAGATTACGCGAATTTGTGCAAAATCGCAACCCATCTGTCATTAGGGATTCACAATAAAATGAGCCGCTGGGCAATTGACAAGGAAAACAAAGGAGGGTATGTAAGTTCTGTAGAGTTCAGAAAGAGCATAGGGAGACAGGCCATGAAACGAGCGCTGATAACAGGGATTACGGGCCAGGATGGGGCCTATCTGGCCGAATTATTGTTGCAGAAGGGATACGAGGTCCACGGCATTAAACGGAGGGCGTCCCTTTTTAACACGGACAGGATTGATCATCTCTATCAAGACCCCCATGAATCCAACAGGACATTTGTGCTCCATTACGGCGATCTCACCGACTCTACCAATCTAATTCGGATCATTCAGGAGGTTCAGCCGGATGAGATCTATAACCTGGCGGCCCAGAGCCATGTCAAGGTTTCCTTTGAGACACCGGAATACACGGCCAATGCCGATGCCCTTGGGGCACTCCGGCTCCTGGAGGCGATCCGCATTCTGAGGCTGGAAAAGGGAACCCGGTTTTATCAGGCATCCACATCCGAGCTCTATGGACTGGTCAGGGAAACGCCCCAGACAGAATCGACCCCCTTCTATCCCCGGTCCCCCTATGCAGTGGCCAAACTGTATGCCTATTGGATTACGGTCAATTATCGGGAGGCCTACGGTATTTTCGGATGCAATGGCATCCTCTTTAACCACGAATCCCCTCTTCGGGGCGAGACCTTCGTAACCCGCAAGATCACACGGGGGCTGGCCAGGATAAAGCTCGGGTTTCAGGATTGTCTTTATCTGGGGAACCTGGATGCAAAGCGGGATTGGGGACACGCTCGGGATTATGTAGAACTCATGTGGCTCATATTGCAGCAGGAGACCCCAAAGGACTATGTGGTGGCGACCGGGATTCAGCGTTCTGTGCGGGATTTCGTCAATGCCGCGGCAAAGGAACTGGGGATTGGCATCCGGTGGGACGGGGAGGGCCTTGAAGAAAAAGGCTACGATGAGAAAACAGGTAGATGCATTGTGGCGGTGGACCCCCGCTATTTTCGGCCGACCGAGGTGGAGTCGCTTTTGGGAGACCCGAGTCTTGTAAAAAGGGAGCTTGGCTGGGCGCCCCGGATATCTTTTGATGAAATGGTGGCTGAGATGGTGGCCCGGGATCTCCGGGAGGCTGAGAGGGATCTGCTTTGCAGCCGCGAAGGCTTCACCGTGCGGAATTTCTTTGAATAGACAGGCCGGGCTGCCCTGCCGATGTCTTCCTCAGGGAGTTGTGAAGAGAGAGGCCCCTGGTTTTTGGCGCGAGACAAAATTTCTTGACACTACAGAATTTGCCTGATAGTATAAATAGTTTAAATTTGAATTACTCCTTGTCCCTGAAGGCCGGATAATACATCTTAGCACACTAAACCGGGTGAGGGGACCAATACGATCCTTAACAGGAAAAGGCCGAAAGGAGAAAATGGAGATGCGGTATTACGAAACCCTCTACATTATCAATCCCGATCTGTCTGAAGAGGCATATCGTGATGTTGTCGACAAGATGACCGGTGTCATAGAAAAACAAAAAGGTGTTGTCACCAAGGTTGAAGAATGGGGAAAGAGGACGCTGGCCTATGAGGTGAAGAAGTTTGATAAAGGTTCCTATGTGCTTCTTCAGTATTGCGGCGAGCCCAGTGTTATCGACGAACTGAAACGCGAAATGACCCTGGATGACAGGGTCATCCGGTATCAGACCATCAAGTTAAGCGATCATGCTGACCCGGAGGCCCTTAAGGCCGCGGCAGAAAGCGATAAAAAGGGGCCTGGGGAAGAGGAGAATGGGACAACAGGCAGCAAACCCGCAGGGGACGAGGGCGAACATGGCATACAATAGAGAAGGAACTGGCGACAGGGACAGAGGAAACAGGAACAAGCCAAGAAGGACCTATCACAGAAGGAAAGTGTGCAAATTTTGTGCTGACAGCAGCCTTACCATCGATTACAAGGATGTCAAGAACATCCGGTATTTTATCACTGAGCGGGGCAAAATTACGCCATCCAGGATTTCCGGCAACTGCGCCAAACACCAGCGGATGTTGGCCCTGGCGATCAAAAGGGCCAGGAATATTGCACTGCTGCCCTATACAACATCCATTGTAAACTGAACCCGATTCCTCGGAGAGATATATCTTGGTCCTGGCTTTTCGATGGGTTCGGGGTTGTTGGCACTCTTGAAATCCCATGAAGATGAGTGATGCACTGGGATGCGCTGGCGGAGCCATATCTCTTCTTTTGGCATCCATACTGATACCGTTTGTCGGGCCTTTTTTCAGCCTGTTGATTCCTCTGCCATTTCTCTACTATTCTACCAAATTGGGCCTTATCGAAGGTATTAAGCTCGCAGCAGCGGCGGTGGGGGTCATCGGTCTGGCAGCATATCTGGCCGGTTATTCCCGGATTATTCTCCCGGCCCTGGAATTCGGCATTGTTGGGGTAGTGCTTGCCGAGCTTTTCAGGAGAAGGCTGAGCCTCGGGAGAACCGTATTCCTGGCAACTCTGTTCATGCTCGTCATTGGTCTGGGAATGCTCGGTATCGTGAGCCTTTCCAAGGGCATGGGTCCCATGGAGATGGTTCTCTCTTACCTTGGAGGCCATCTTGATGCAGCTGTTCAGACCTATGAGGACGGGGCCCCCAGCCCTTTGGCTGCGCAGGAGTTGGAGGCATATGTAAAGGCTTTTATGGCAACCATATCACAGGTCTACCCTTCCCTTATGATTATCGGGACCGGTTTCGCGCTCTGGTTGAATATTGTTATTGCCAAGCCGCTGTTCAGGCTGGGAAAGCTGGCATATCCCGAATTTGCCCCCATGGACCGATGGCAGGCGCCCGATCATCTGGTATGGGGTTTGATCGCTGCAGGTTTTGCCCTATTCTTGTCATCAGAAGGTGTACGATTTTTGGCCGTCAATGCGTTGATCGTCATTTTGGCCATATATTTATTTCATGGGCTGTCCATTGTTGTATTTTTTTTAAACAAATTTCATGTTCCTTCCTGGATCAGGCTCGGCATCTATTTCTTAATAATTATTCAGCAGCTTTTTCTGATCGTGCTGACTTTTGCCGGGCTGTTTGACCAATGGATTGATTTCAGAAAAATCCACAGGAGAGCTGATAGTCAAACGATGTGATGGAGGAGATTTGCGATGGAAGTGATTCTACGGCAGGATGTGGACGAATTAGGCCTGGAAGGAGATATTGTCAAGGTTGCAGCGGGATATGCCCGCAACTATCTGGTCCCTCAAGGGTTTGCACTCGAAGCCACACCGCAAAACAGAAAGGCCCTTGATCTTCAAAGAAAGAAGATTGAGGTAAAGCGACTGAAGGGGAGAGAACAAGCGGAGCGGCAGAAGGATAAAATGGCCGGGCTCGTCGTTCGTATTTTCCAGAAGGCCGGCGAGGAAGGCAAGCTGTATGGGTCTGTGACCACCATGGGTATTGCGGAACAGCTTGAGACTATGGGGATTGAAATAGACAGGCGTAAGATCGGACTGGACAAGCCCATCAAAGCGGTGGGAGAATATGATATCCCTATCCGGATCTATCCCGAGGTGACTGCATACATCAAACTGGTGGTAGCCCCTGAAGAAGAACAGAAACGATCCGGCAGTTAAGGGTACATTTTCAGGGATTCAAGACATCGCAATTTTCCGGGTAGTCCATCTCCGATTAGCGAGGTTTCTATGCCGCAGCCAAAAGAAAAAGGGTCTGTTTCCTACCTGAAGGTTCCGCCCCATAACCTGGAGGCTGAGCAGGCTGTCTTGGGCGGCATCCTGATCAACAACGAGGCAATGAATCAGGTGGTGGACATCCTTTCCCCCGATGATTTCTACAGGGAGGCCCACGTGGCCCTATTCGACGGGATGACCAGGCTGTATCAGCGCGGTGAGCCCATAGATATTATTACCCTTTCTGAAATTCTCACCCAACAAAACGTCTTGGAAAAGACAGGAGGGACCGACTATCTGGCCATGCTGGTCCAGGCCGTCACCACCTCGGCGGGTATTGCGTATCATGCCGAGATTGTCAGGAGCTCCTCGGTTCGGCGCCAGCTCATCAGCCAGTGTGCGAACATCTCCGAGCTTTGCTTTCAGAACCAGGAGAGCACCGCAAATCTCCTGGAAAAGGCCGAGCAGTCCATATTTGATATTGCCGAGGACCAGATCCGGGAGGGATTTCAAAGCCTGAAACAGATTATTGACGGGAGCTTCAAGCAGCTTGAGAGTGCGGCCCAGTTTGAGGGCTACGTTACCGGCGTTCCTACCGGTTTTGGTCAGTTTGACCAGCTCACTGCCGGGCTTCAGCCGTCGGATCTGATCGTTGTCGCAGGACGACCGAGCATGGGAAAAACGGCCCTGGCCCTCAACATCGGTTACAATGCGGCCCAAAAAAGCGGGAAAGTGGTGGCGATCTTCTCGCTGGAGATGTCCCGACAGCAACTGGGCATCCGATTATTGGGCCTCGATGCGGGCATCAATGCCACAAAGCTGAGGACCGGCAGCCTAAGGAAGGACGACTGGCCCCGTCTTACCGAATCGGCCGATCGTCTGTCAGATCTGCCCATCTTCATAGATGACTCTTCCGCTATCAGCGTGCTCGAGATGAAGGCCAAGTGCAGAAGGCTCAAGAAACGGGCTGATTTGGGTCTTGTTATCGTAGACTACATGCAGTTAATTCAGGGAAGAAGATCGGCAGAGTCCAGGCAATTGGAGATGTCGGAAATATCGAGATCGTTGAAGGGGTTGGCCAAGGATCTCAACGTGCCGGTGATAGCCCTGTCCCAGTTGAACCGAAAAGTGGAAGACCGGCCCAACAAAAAGCCCCAGTTGGCAGATCTCAGAGAGAGCGGAGCTATTGAACAGGATGCAGACGTAATTGTATTTATCTACAGGGATGAGATTTATAACCCCAACTCAGAAGAAAACAGGAATATTGCCGAGATCATTATTGGCAAGCAGAGAAACGGACCCACCGGCGCCTTCAAACTGACGTTCCAAAAGGAATTGACCCGGTTCAGGAATTATACGCAGGAAGATGTACCCCTGTAGGGTCGGGCCGTTGCAGTGTTTTTCCCCTTGATCAACAGCCCCTGGTTTACACCGTCATGCTTTTCCATCCTGCGGAATGAATCTTGCGGTTTCCCTTGGCCAACACAAGAGATTCACATCTCGGCCTTGAATTTATAAAACGCGTGCCCAATTCAGGCGCCATGACAAATACCGTAGTGGAGAGGGCATCCGCCTCCATAGCAGTTTCCGTCACTACAGATACGCTGACGCTCTCTTCAGGCGACTGTCCGTTTCGGGGATCTACGATATGGTGGAACATCTTTTCTCTATCAAAGTAGATCTCATAATTTCCGGAAGTGGCAACTGCCCCGTCCGTCAGATGGATGATGTCGGGATACCGCTTTTGCTTTTGGGGGTCTTGTATGGCGATGGTCCATGGTTTTCCATCGCGCCTGTTTCCCGCAGTGCGGATGTCGCCCCCCGCGTTAATTAAATGATTTTTGATCCCTTTGCGGGACAGCACCGCAGACGCCCTGTCTACAATATAGCCCTTTGCAATGCCATCCAGTGTGATTCCCATGCCCGGCCGACTGAAACGGATTGTATTGCCGGTGAATTCTACGTCAGCCCCGTTGACCAGGCGGAGGGCGTTTTGCAATTCGGCCTCGGAAGGACCCCTGCCCTCCCCATTGGAAAATTTCTCTTTGAAAAGGTCCACGATCGGCTTGACCGTGATGTCAAATGCCCCGTCGCTGATGCGGTAATAGACAAGAGACCTGGAAATCACCTCCGCTAGCTCAGGAGGCACATCCTTCAGGACCCCTTCCCGGTTGAGCTGGGCAACGGCCGTTGTCGTGTCAAAACGACTGATGGCGCGCGTCAGCCGGTCGATTTCAAGAAAGGCCTCTCCCATAGCCTCCTGGGCCTGGTCCTTTGATTCATGGAGGACGGTCATGGATACAAAAGTCCCCATGGCTAATCGGGTCTTCGAGATCTTATAGAGCTTGCGGTTGAACCGCACCGCCTCCGCGCCCGCGGGAATAGCCACACCAGCCGAGAAAAAACCTATGCCGAGGAGGCCCGAAAGTTTCAGGAACGATCTTCGATCCATGATTCTGGACGTGTCGCTCAAGAGCCCATTTTTTTCCATCTTATTTCCCTCCGTCGCAATACATCTTTTTACGGGGATACGGTCCCGGTCGGCGTCCGCATGATGCCGTTTCAGGCCGCTGCCCGGATTGTCTCCTGAACCGCGTTCTCCTGTCCGGCGTACTTCCTGAATATGTTCCTCGGACATTTCTCGACGCATATTTCGTTGCAATCAGGACCGAATTCAATGCATTTCTGGTGATCGATCTTTATAATTCCGTCTTTCAGCTCAACGGCCTTTGCCGGACAAGCCTTGACACACATCTTACAGGAGATGCAGCCTACGCCGCACACCTCCTTGACGTCTTTTCCTGGATCTTTGGTGCTGCATGGGACCCAGACCCTGGCCTTCAGGGGGATGAGTTCGATAATCCCTTTAGGACACGTGCGCACGCAAGTCCCACAACCCACGCAGCGGTGGACATCCACCACGGGAAATCCGTCTTTCATGGTGATGGCATCAAAAGGGCAGCTCTCGGCGCATTCTCCCAGACCTATACATGCATAGCGGCATGCATAAGGGCCGCCGAATGCCAGATTGGCAGCCGTACACGAGCCGTATCCGATGTAAGTGAGTTTCCGCCGTACATTTCCTTCGACGCGGGAACAGCGAATCGAGGCGACCACATTCTCAAGCGCGGCCATTTTTTTGCCTGTTATTTCGGCCACCAGTTTGGCCACCTCTTCCTTGCCCGGGAAGCAAAGGTTGGGGGGTACACTGGGATCATTGACCACTGCCTCGGCATAAGCTTCACATCCAGCGAAGCCGCACCCCCCTCATTGGGCTCCTGCCAGGACTTCGAGCACCTCTTCCACCTTGGGGTTGGCCTTGACCGCAAATTTGTGGGCGGCCAGGGCCAGCCCGATGCCAAAAAAGAGGCCGATACACCCCAGTACGGCCAAACCGCCTAATGCCATCTTGATCAATGCAGGATCCATTCAGACTCCTTAACCGTTTCAGATTCCTAAAATATAGACATTCCCGAAAAGCCCAGAAAGGCCAAGGCAAAGAGCCCTGCCACCACAAAGGCGATGGGAAGCCCGCGGTAGGTGGGAGGGACGCGTGCCAGTTCCAGTCGTTCACGGACAGAAGACATCAGGAAAAGAGCAATCAAAAACCCGAGGCCCGCCCCGAGGGCCAGCATCAGACTTTCAAGGGCGTTGTATTCGTTGTCCGCAAGGATCAAGGGAACGGCAATGATGATGCAGTTGGCAATGACCAGCACCAAATACACACCGAACGCCTTGAACAACATGGGGTTGACTTTTCTTAAGATGGTATCCACGGCCTGGACTGACAACGAGACCAGACCGATGAAGACGACAATCTGTAGAAAATTCAAGCGGTAAGGCCGGAGCACAAACTGATAGAGAAACCAGGCCATCATGGCGCTTACCACGATGACAATGGTAAATGTAATTCCCATACCCACGGCAGTGGATTTCTTCTGGGAGGTCCCGAAGAACACGCACAATCCCAGGTACTTGGTAAACACAAAGTTATTTATGATCATGGCGCCGATGAGGATGGAAAAAAGGTATCCCAGATAGACCTTCTTGACGCTCAGGATGGCCGTGCCCAGGGATTTTCCCTCAGAAGTAATACCGGTGGCTGTCAGCACATGGGGTTGATTCTGGTTGAGGGGGTCTGCAAAGGTCAGTGCCACGGTTTTTCTGTCGGGGCTCAGTGTGATGGTTTGGATCTTCAGCTTGATATCCGGATCAGGCTTCTCATAGACCGAGTAGTGGGAGGGGTTTTTAGCCCATGCCTCATCTACCGGACCGGCAAATTCAATGACAATTTGATTAGTGTCTTTGAAGGCCGTCTTTTTGATAAAACGATGCTCCGTGGCGCACCCCGTCGTAAGGAAGGCGGCGAGGACCGTCAGAACGGCTGCGAGCAAACATTTTCGTATGACGATGTTCATCTTTACCTGGCCCTTTTCTTACGATTATAAACGATCTCCACATAGTTAAACACGGCCATCATGATTCCCACGCAGAAAAAGCCGGCCGCGGGAAGGACGAAAAAAAGGAGAGGTCGAAATCCCAGGACGTCGTACCCGAGAAGCGTGCCCATTCCCAGAAGTTCCCTGACAAAACCGAGGGCCACCATGCCGAACATAAAGCCGAAACCCATGCCTATGCCGTCCCAGAACGATGCGGAAACGGTGTTCTTGCAGGCAAAGGTCTCCAGTCTCATGGTGATAATGGCAAAGGCCACAATCAGTTTGACGAAGATGCCCATTTCCTTATAGGCGGCAGGAACATATGCCGCCAGGACCAAATCAATGACCGTTACCCACGTGGCAATGGTCAGGGTATAGGTCGGGATCCTGATCCTGGGATGGATATAATTTTTGATCGCCGCTATGGTACAGCTGGAGAAGACCTGCACAAAAAGCACGGCAATTCCGAGCATGAGGCCGTTCATGACGGTGGTGCTGATGCCCACTGCCGGGCACATGGAGAGGGCCAGACGAAAAATAGGGTTTTCGTTCAGTATGCCATTGGAGACCAATTGAAAATTTGTCTTGGTAGTGGCAGGCACTGTCTTGCTCCTTCAGGGATTAAAAAACTGCCGGGATATTACGGGCAGAGATCACCTTGTCCAGGCGGTTGATCCGATAGGCGAATTTGGCGACCATGTTCTTGACCCCATCGGTGACTGCCTTGCTGGATATGGTAGCCCCCGTGAGGGCATAGATGTCTCTGTCCTGATATCTGCTCCGGATAACGTCCAGCTCTGCCTTGGGAATCGGCGATTCCTTTCCTTTCTGACTTTCCAAATAGGCCTTGTATTCCTCGGGGAGAGGCTCTTTGACCACGTGCAGCTCTTTTATTTTTTTGAATGACTTCCCTTTAAATTGATTCTTAAAATAATCCTGCTTGATTTCGGCGCCGAGACCCGGGTCTTCTTCCTGTTCTGTGATTTCAAGGCCCAAGATCTCAAATGAAGGGTCCAGGGCCAGCATGACATGGATAAACGTCTTGAAGCCGGGAAATTCCCCGGGCAACAGATAGGCCAGCCTCTTTTCACCCAACTTGGCTACGATCGTTGCGTCTGCATATGAAAAGGTCTTTGGCGGCTTAATCGCCTTTCGCAGGGCAGCAGACCGTTCCGCCGATTCTGACGCATCCTCCGGGGCCAGATCAAGGGGGTGCTGGGCAACGAACCCGCCGTCCAGATCCATCTCCATGAGCTGATATCCCACACCCCCTCCCTTCAAGACCGGGAGCACATATCCCAGGGTATTGACATTGCCGTCTGTGAAAATATATCGGTAAATGGAGTATAGCTTGAGTTCAGGAGGGGCCGGATGGCTTGTGGAGTAGCCCAGCAAGCCCAGCATGGTCTGTTGGACATTGACGTGCTCGTTGTGCCTCTTGGCCTTGTCTGTAATTACAAAAACCGAGCCCATGACCAGGGCTGCAATCAGGCACGAAATGGTAAGGCCAACGGTGATGCGGATGATCTGCTTCATGTCAGGCACCTTTTTGGGGAGCAAAACGCTTGGGTCTGAACCATCCCTCCAATGCCGGGACCAGGGGATTCATGAGGAGGATCGCATAGCAGACGCCTTCCGGATACCCCCCCTTTAGACGGATCAAAACCGTCAGGGCGCCAATGCCCGCCCCGAAAATGAGCTTTGCCGGCGCCTGGGATGGGGAGGTGACATAATCGGTTGCCATGAAAAAGGCCCCGAGAAAAACGCCGCCCGAGAGGATGGCCAGCAGGGGATTCCCTGTAAAGAATTTTTCCCCGCCGAAAACCCATGTGAAAAACGCCACCGAGACAATGACCGACACAGGGATGTGCCAGGTGATATAACGTTTATAAATAAGAAATAACCCGCCCAGAAGAAGCAGGAGGGCTGACGTCTCACCAATGCAGCCCGGTCTCCACCCCACAAGGAAGTCGCTGTAGATGGCCGACATGCTCCCGAATTTTTCCATCAACGCGCCAATGCCGTAATGCTTCAGGACATACAGGGGAGTGGCGGTAGAGACGGCATCGATGCCGGATCCCATATACTTGAATACAGCGGCATCGCGGATTGGGGGAAGCCACGCAGAGGTCATGGCCACGGGAAAGGTTGCCATCAAGAAGGCCCGGCCGATGAGGGCCGGATTAAATATATTGAATCCGATTCCTCCCAAGAGGTGTTTGGCAACATAAATGGCCATAACAGCGCCCAAAATGGGTATCCAGCAAGGGACGCCCGGCGGGATGACATATGCCATGAGCAATCCCGTGATCACAGCGCTTCCGTCTTTGATGGTGATGGGCCGGTGCAGGAGCTTCTGGGAAACAGCCTCCGCGGCCACACAGCTGGCTACGCTGACGGCTGAAATAATGAGCGTCTGAACGCCGAAAATAAAAACGGAAAGGATCAGGGGCGGCAGGAGGCAGACCACCACCGTCCACATGATCTTTTCTACCGACTCCCCGCTCTTGATGTGAGGCGATACCGATACCGTCAGCAACGGGGATCCAGATACAGGCGATCCATTTTCTTTTTCTACCGTTTCGATGGCTCGACTCCTTTAATCACGTCACAGAGGTTATTTCTTTGCCTTCATCTTGGCCAAACGGATGAATTGGACCAGGGGCCGTTTTGCAGGGCATGCGTAGGCGCAGCACCCGCACTCAAAACATTCAAACACGCCGAACTGTGAGGTATCCCCGGCATGGCCCGCCTCTACGTACACACCGATTTCATTGGGAAGCAGGCCCATGGGGCAGGCATCCAGGCACCATCCGCACCGGATGCACTGGCCATAAGGCCGGGCGTCAATCTCGTCTTCGGTCAAAAAGAGGATTCCCGAGGTGGTTTTGGTCACAGGAATGTCCAGGGTTGATACGGCAAACCCCATCATGGGTCCGCCCAGAACCACCTTGGCCAGACCGGGCAGGGTTCCGCCCAGATAGGATGCGATATCACTGATACGCGTGCCGATCCTGACCATCAGATTTGCAGGCCGGGCGATCCCGCGGCCCGATACCGTAACGACCTTTTCATAAAGCGGTTTTTGCAGCACCACCGCATCATGGATGGCCTTGGTGGTTCCCACGTTCTGAACGATGACGCCCACGTCAAATGGGAGCCCGAAGCCGGGAACGCGCCTGCCGGTAATACTCTGTATCAATTGTTTTTCAGAACCCTGGGGATATTTTACCTTGAGGGGAACGACAGTTACGTTGAAACCATTGGGAGATGCCTTACCGCAGGCCGTTTTCATGGCCTCTATGGCATCGAGCTTGTTGGCTTCGATGCCGATGCGGCAGTCTTTGATGCCCAGGACGGTCAGGATGATCTTGGCACCTTCCACGATCTTCTCGGCGTGCTCGAGCATGAGGCGGTGGTCTGTTGTCAGATAGGGTTCGCATTCGGCGCCGTTCAGAATGAGGGTGTCCACCTTCGCATCCGGCGGGGGCGAGAGCTTGACATGGGTCGGGAACCCGGCCCCCCCGATCCCGACAATGCCTGCATTCTTGATCCGTCTCAGGAGTTCTTCCCTGGAAAGGCCTTTCCAGTCAGAGGGCTGCCATTCCCTTGGTTCTGCCGACGGGTCTGTCTGAATCAGAATCGAAGGAGCCTTCACTGCAATAGGATGGGCGGACAGGCCAACACCCTTTACACTTCCGGTGACGCTGGCATGGATCGTTGCGCCAAGGCCTTTGTCCACCTCTCCGACAGCATCGCCCTCTGCGACCTGGTCTTTTTTCTTGACCAACGGGTTGCATGGAGCGCCGAAGTGCTGATTGAGAAGGATCTCAACTTCTTCAGGTATGGGCAGCGGCTCAACCGCCGAATGTTCCGTCAGATCCTTGCGCTCCGGAGGATGAACCCCCCCCTTTGGGAAGGTAAGCAATAAGTCGTTCATGTCCCTGCCCTTAGCGGAAGCTTGACTTACATGTAGATTGGCGAATAGTGTGCTCTATAGTCAGAGAGAAGGGGCTTTGTCAAGTGATTTTTCTTTGGATTCGAAAAGTTTTCTGGCCTTTTGAATATCCCGCCTGATCTGAGCGGCCAGGTCCTTGATGGAGCCAAAGGGCTCTTCATCCCTTAATCGTTCTATGAATTTTACCGAGATCTTCTTTCCCAGTAGATCTCCGTTAAAATCAAGGATGTGGGTCTCTACCGAAAAGGGGCCTCTGCCAAAGGTGGGGTTAAAACCGATGTTGGTCACACCCTCCAGCATCCGATTGTCAGCCGTTACAATCACAGCGTAAACACCAGGCTTGGGGACCAGTTCGTCTATCAGTTCCATGTTGGCGGTAGGGCAGTTCAGCAGCCGGCCTCCCCTGTTTTTTCCTTTGACCACGACGCCGCAGATCTGGTAGTCCCTTCCCAGCAGTTCCCGGGCCTGTAAGAGGTTCCCTTCCTGGACGAGTTTGCGAATACTGGTGCTGGAAACCAGTTTGTCCCCCACATAGACCGGTTCCACCACATGGACGACAAAGCCGAATTGTTGTCCTTTTTCTTTCAGAAATTGGATGTCGCCTTCTCGGTTATGCCCGAAGGTGTAATCGTATCCCACTACGATCTCTCGAACGCCGATTTTTCCTGCCAGAATCTCCCGCACAAAGTCATAGGCCGATATGGCCGCGAACGTTTTCGTGAAGGGGATACAGAGCACCACGTCAATGCGGGCGTTTTCAATTAACCCGAGCTTTTGCTCGGTCAGTGTTATCAAGGGGGGGCCGTTCCCGGGTTTGACAACCTTTATGGGGTGTGGATCAAAGGTCATCAGGGCGGATTGGCCATTGATTGCCCTGGCCCGTTCTTTGACCCTGTCAAAAAGGGCCAGATGACCCTTGTGCACGCCGTCGAAATTCCCGATGGTCAAGACAGGGCTATGAAGGGGATGTGTCAGGTCTTTTAGATCCCAAATAACAGTCATAGCGCGACATGAAGATCCCGGCGACCGGATGAGATCGGTCTCAGGAGAGGATCCCCCTCGCCGGAACAAAATCTGTTGACAAACCGAATTTTTTAATATAGATTGGCGCTCAAAATATTTCAAGCTTATTTTCACGCCGAAGTGGCGGAACTGGTAGACGCGCTAGGTTCAGGGTCTAGTGGGTGTACGCCTGTGGGGGTTCGAGTCCCCCCTTCGGCACCACCATAATTTTGAGGGGCTGGCTCAACAGGGGCTGGCCCCTTTTTTGTTGGACGGGGTCTACTCAACGTTTTGGTCAACCGCCTGAATCAGGATTTCGTCCGAAAATTCAATGGCGCTTATTATGGGCTGATCTCCGCAAGTTACAGGCGCAAAAGGCTCAGATTACGTTATCCGAAAAACTGAAGGATATACCGGACAGCCAGGAACGTGATGATCAACCCCAGCATGAGCTTGATAAATTTCTGGGGAACATATTTTTGAAGCCTGGCGCCGGCATACATGCCGGCAATCCCCCCGGTCCCGAAGAGAATTCCCAGCAGCCAGTCCGGTTTTGTGGACAACTCGCCCGCTGCGGGGATCACGCTGTAGAAAAAGACCCCGGCGATTGAGGTGAGGAAGGTCCCCATGAGGGCAGCCCCTGCCACGGTGTAGACCGGCAGATCGAAAACGGCCATGCAGAATGGCGCAATAATGGCGCCCCCGCCGATCCCGTATGTCCCTCCTATAATGCCAACAACAAAGGCCAGGAAAAACATGCCGGTCGTATGAAAGGAAAACTGCTGCCCCCAGAACTCGTATTCCACCTTTGAGAGCGAGAAAGATATGGTTTTGATCACGGCATCCCCGGGAAGCCCGGACGAAATCCTTCCCTTCCGGGCCTTCTTGAGATCTTTGACATGCTGGTTGAATTTTTCTTCCAGGGCCTTCATCTCCTTTTTCCCCCTCCGGGACCGTGGGGTCATTTCGTAGAGGAGGCGGGCCCCGATATAGATGAGCACCCAACCCACAAAGAACTTGAACGTCTTTGGCTCCGGCAGATACACGACCCTCAGATAGTATCCGATAAAGACGCCCGGAAGGGTGCCGACAATCACCACCCAGGTCAGGGGCCAGGCCATGCGACCCTGTTTCAGGTAACCGTACACACCGCTCGGGATGGCCACGATATTGAATACGAAATTGGTGGCGCTGACCGAGGGAGATGTGAATCCGAGGAAGCTCATCTGAAAGGGCAGGAGGAGAAATGCCCCGGACACACCCCCCATGGATGTAAAGAGAGAAACAATGAAGGCTACCAGCGGGGGCAGGAAGATCCAGGTGTCAACACCCGAAATATCAAAATGCACCAAAAGAGCGCCCATGTCCGACAACCTCCCCTGAAAATATGAGATTTGATCCCGCCAGCCTCACCTTGCTCCCCCATTCAAGATAAGTGGGATCGGGAAATCTTGCACCGGAGGGGATATTTCTCTAAAAAGGCGTCTGACAGGATATCCGAGCCGAGAGGAACTTCACAGCGCTCTCCTGAGAGGCCAGTCTTTAATAACCAACCTCTTCCAACCCTTTTAAATTTAAAAGTATCACCTCAATAATTAGGGGGATAACTGCGAACCTGGTGCCGGGGCAGAAGAATTTTTCTTCCGCTCCGGGCCTCCGGGCTGGTCTCTTGAGTGACTTATCTGCGGGGGACACCCGCCTGCCAA
>JAGHEC010000207.1 GCA_021159525.1 Deltaproteobacteria bacterium
GAATGCCAAAGGGGCAAGCCTGCCCGCCATTGCCTTGTTACCCATGTTACTTCCTTCTGCCGTCGCAGATCCACGGGACGAAAGTCTTGGCAAGAACGCTCAATTGGCCTTGGCAGGCGGGTGTCCCCCGCAGATAAGTCACTCAAGAGACCAGCCCGGAGGCCCGGAGGGGAAGAAAAATTCTTCTGCCCCGGCACTGGGTTCGCAGTTATCCCCCTAATTATTGAGGTGATACCTTTTTACGTTCGCAGACGTCATCCAACCTATTGAGGCAAATCGCCTCGTCTGACCGGGCTCTTGTCCATGTAGCTCTTGAAATATTTCAAGAAGTCCGAATCGGTTGACAGGACAAGGGCCGTCTCCTTATCCATGGTCTTTTCATAGACCCCGAGAGATTTGACAAATGAATAGAATTCCGGATCCCTGCCATACGCCTTGGCATAGATCATAGTGGCCTCGGCATCGGCCTTTCCCATCTTCTCCTGAGCGATGCGGTAGGCTTCAGACGTGATCCGCTTCAGCTCCTTGTCGCGGTTTCCCTCGATGCTGCGGGCCTCGCCCTCGCCCTCGGACCTGAATTTCTGGGCCATCTGGTTTCGTTCCGCAATCATCCTCGCATAGACCGACTTGCGCACTTCTTCCACATAGTTGAGCCGCTTGATCTGAACATCCACCAGTTCTATTCCGAAATCGGCCAGCTTGGGCTGGGCCTGGGCCATGATTCCCCGGGTGATGGCCGCTCTCCCCGTGGTGATCTTTGCCAGGAGTTCCTCCTGCATGGTGTTCTCAACCTCCACAGCCAGCTTTTCCAGCACCCGATTACTGTTCCGGACTGTTTCAATGAGAGGATAGGAGGTCACAAAATTCCGTACCGCGGGGTCGATGATATCGTCCAGGCGGGCCAGGGCCCCGGTTATATTGTTGACGGTCTGGAAAAACTTCAGTGGATCTACGATCTTCCAGCGTGCAAACGCATCCACATAAAGGAATGTCTTATCCAGGGTCGGAACCTGGCCCTCGTCTCCGTCCCATGCCAGGAGGTTTTTAGGAAAAAAGTTGGCGTTCTGGATGATCGGGATCTTGAAATAAAGGCCGGGCTCTGACTTGGGCTTGCCGATTACCCTGCCGAACTGGGTAATAATGACCTGTTCGGTCTCATCGATGATATAGGCCGATGAGTAGACGGCTATGGCCGCGATGATGATCGGAATGATCAGGGTTTTCCACTTCATTTGGCGCCTCCTTCTGATTTCCCGAGGTTGAGGAGCGGAAGAAAGTTCTTCTGGTCCGCATCCACTACGTATTTGTTCCCCAATCTGGGAAGGATCTTTTCCATGGCCTCCAGATAAAGACGCCGGCGGGTGACATCTTCGGACTTGGCATAGGCCTCGTACAGATCCAGGAAACGGGCCGCATCCCCCCGGGCGCGGTTCACCCGTTGGAGGGCATATCCTTCGGCGGCCTTGACGGTCTTTTCCGCCTCCCCTTTGGCAGCGGGAATTACCTTGTTGTACGCCTCTTTGGCCTGATAAATCAGCCGTTCCTTTTCCTGGACAGCCTGGTTCACTTCATTGAACGAGGGTTGGACCGGTTCCGGCACATTGGTCCGTTTCATCTCAACGGTGACCACCTGAATCCCGGTCTCTGCCTCGTCCAGGTATTTCTGGAGTAGTTCCTTGTTCTTGAGGGCCAGTTCCTCGCGTTTGCTGATGACCTCGTTGATGCTGCTGTCTCCAACCACCAGGCGCATGCTGGCCTCGGCCAGGTCCCTGAACGTGGACCGGATATCTCTGACCTTGAAGAGGTAGTTGAACGGATCTTTGATGCGATACTGAACGATCCAGGGGACCACGGCCACGTTGAGGTCACCTGTCAGCATAAGGGCCTCGCTTTTGTATGCAGCATCAGAGGCATACCTTGTTCGCACCCCCGGCTCGACCGCCCGCAATCCGAATTCCTCCTTGAACACATATTTGACCTTGACCTTGGTAACTGTCTCGATTCCCCTCGGCAGCTTGAAGTTGAGACCTGGTTGCGTGGTCCTGACGTACTTTCCGAATCGTTGTATTACCCCGACCTCATCAACGGCCACCGTGTAGAAGCAGCTCGATCCAAGGAATACCAAGATAATGGCAACAATGATCATCCAGGCGCTGCCGGGGAATTTGTTCTTGGCGCCCTTGATTTTTTCAAACACCTCCTCCATGCTTGGAGGGGCGCCGGGGGCACCTCCGGATGCCTTTTTTCTCTGTTCTTGGAGTTTATCCCAATCCCAAGCCATCTGATTTCTCCTTTTCGGACGTACCCCCACTGTTTTGGCAGGCGGGCGTGAGCCGTATATGTTTGCAGAAGGGCTTTTCCTCTTCCGGGTTTGTTGTGATGATGCAGGCAAAACCTGTTTATTGAACCATATAGGGAAAATCGAGAGAGGTCAAGTAATAATGATTAGTTTCGGTTCATCCGAACCAGCTTGACTTGTTGTCCGCAATTCATTAGATAGTGCCTATCCACAAACAGATTTTGGGCACGAGCGAGTTTCCAATGCAGAAATGAGTCATTTTGTAACAGCTCAATAAATGGGGGCAGAAGGGTTTTTCTGACGCGACTGCCGGGAGGGCGCCGTCTCTTTGTGACTTATCAAAGGAAACCGGGGACCCATCCGCAGGATGGGGAGTCCAAGCAAAGCGCGGACAAATCAAGGGATTACGCGGAGGCGTACTAAAGTACGCCGCACCTGTCTGCGTGCCCTTATGGATGGAAACTAGATAGGCGAGAGATGCAAGGGGAAAAACGCGGGTGTCGCGGGACAACCCGGCCGGGAGCCGGTTATGCTGACGAGGGGATGGAAGTGTCTCTGCAACCGGCTAACGGCCTATAATACCAAACAAAATGAATCCATTGTCAAGACTTATAACGGTTTCCTCGAAAATTGCGCTTGTCCTGCTTACGTTTTTGCTTTGTACGGGCCTGGATCTCAATTCGCACCTGGCCGGCCATGTACTTGCATTTGAGTCTGACCAGGACCAATCAGATGCTCCGGACGAGGTGGAGAATGGCGGATTCAACCTGGGGGCGTGGTTTATCTCTTCGGTGTGGCGTCACATCTCTGCGGTGGATGGTCAGCGGTGCCCCAGCGAACCCGCATGCTCCTCGTACAGCGCCCGGGCATTCCGGAAGCATGGTTTTTTTATCGGCTGGGTAATGACCGTGGACCGTCTCATTCACGAGGCGGATGAAGGGCAACATTCCCCCCTCGTATGGCGAGGTGGCAGGCCCAAGATCTTTGACCCGGTGGAAAATAATGATTTCTGGTGGTATGGAGGCAATGAGGACAACCGCGAATAAGGGCGCCTGGATTCTCCTGGCAGGGATCTTCATTCTGTGCTTCACCGTGATGCCCGGCGTTGCGGGGGAGTTGACTATTGACGCGGACCAGCAGTTTGATTTTGCCCGTTTTTGCATGGAAAAGGGCCACTATCAACGGGCCATTGCGGAACTGGATCGGTTTATCTATTTTTTCCCCGAGGATCGGCGCGTCCCGCTGGCGCATCACCTGATCGGGATCTGTTGGCTGGAGGACGGCCGGCACAGGGAGGCGCGGGAGATCTTTTCCCGCACGATCAGGGAGGACCCGGACAGCCTGTTTGCCGGAAAGGCCCTCTTTCTCACGGGCGAGTCCTATTACCGGGAAGCCAAGTTGGACAGGGCCGCCGCTTTCTTTGGAGAGGTGCTGAAGACCGATCCCGCTCCCCGGCTGAAAAATGCGGCCTATTACCGTCTCGGATGGACCCGGATGCGCGAGGGCCTCTGGCAGGAGGCGGCCGAAGTTTTCAGGAGGGTGGAAAAAGGGGACCGCCTTTATCCCAGCGCAGCCCGTCTGTCGGTCGAAAGCCTCAACGGAGACCTGCTCCCTTATAAAGATCCTGCATGCGCCGGGGTCATGGCCGGGATCCTCCCGGGGCTGGGCCACGCTTATGTGTCGCGATACAAGGATGCCTTGGTCGCATTCTTGCTGAACGGCCTTTTTATCTGGGCGACCGTGGAGTCGTTTCATCAGGACCACGATGTGTTAGGGGGCATTCTGGCCTTTTTTGAGGCAGGATGGTATGCGGGAAATATCTACAGCGCGGTCAATGTGACTCACAAATGGAACAAGAAGGTGCGGGATGATTTTTTAGGGAGGCTGGGCGACGTCCTTGACGTGCGGGTCCTTGCCCTTGGAAAAAGGCCGGCCGGGCTGGCCCTCACATTTCGGTTTTAGGCCATTTGGGATTCAGGGGTGTTTCACATTGTGCCCGTATTTATTGAGTTATTACATTCATTTCAAGATTACATAATCAGGGAGGGATTAACCATGAAAAAACTGGGGTTGGCACTGTTGATGGGGTTTTTTCTCGCCGGTTGCGGGACTGCGGCCAAGGAGTCGGAATTCTGGGACCACGATACCATGTACAAGAACTGGGACCATCTCAGATACAGTTGGTACGGGTATAAGAATCCATCGCCGGAGACCGGAAAGGAGTCACGGGAACAGGCCTGGTGGGGTAAGCCCATGGAAGTCAATGCGGACAAACTGAAAGATACGACTCCATGAGCAAGGTAGAAGGCGGCTGTTAAAGGCCGGTGCAACCTTTGAATTCCGAATGACTCTGATCCTCTCACACGGATGCCCGGATCTTCTCGAATACATTTAGAAGGGGGATCAGGTCTTGTTCCCTGCACGCCCTTCCCACATGCCCCAGGATACCGTACCCCTCGGCCTTCTCTTCAACCTTTTCCTTGGGCAGGTCGGTCACCAGGATTATGGAGGTCATGGGTGAGGTCATGACCACCTCTTTCATTATCTGAAAAGGGGAAACGTCGTTTTCCGCCCCGCCTGCCACGAGCAGCGAGGAAGGCTGATCCTTCAAGGCGGTCAGGGCATCCTCTTTGCCGGAAAAAAGGGTCAGGCGGCAGCCCCTGGCTGACAGCACTTTCCGAATGGCCTCGGCCGTGTTTTCATCCTTTTCCACAACGATAGCATGGATCTCTTTTTCGCTTTTCATGATAGATCATCTCCCATCTTGGCTCAGTCTTTTCCTTTCTCAATCTCTTTGGCCCCTGTCCCTGATTCGCCTGCCACAGGTAAAGCACGATCCCTGTGGCCATGGCGGCATTGAGGGATTCCACGCCGTTTTTCATGGGGATGGCCAGGGCATCGGCCCCCCTGGTCCCTGCTGGAATCCCCGGGCCTTCAAGCCCGGGAACCAGACAGAAGCGAGGGGGAAACCGGTATGTCCGGACATCCTTGCCCCCGGGCGACAGGGTGATTACGGGCACGGGGGCCGAGCCCAGTTCCTTGATAGAGGGCCCCTGCACAATGGGAACCCGGAAGACATTGGCCCCTGCGGCCCGGATGGCCTTGGGATGGAACGGGTGGGCCGCCTCGTTGAGGATGACCGCCCGGGATACCCCAAAGGCCGCTGCCGCACGGATGGCAGATCCCACATTGACCGGATCCTGGAAGGGGATGTAGAGGGTGCATCCCGGCGGCCAGGGCCTTTGTTTAAGCGCGGGAAATCGCGGTACCTTGACCACCACAATGGGTTGTCCTGTGTCAAACAGGTCGATCTGACGGAACAGCTCCCTGGCCAGTTGATATCCGCGGACAGGGCTCTGCCGGCCCAAAAATGGAGGCCTGTGATCTTCTGAGAAAACAACGGCCTCACATTGATCGGGGAAATCGCGCGCGATTTCCCGGGTCTGGCGGGGGCCGCTGACAAGGGCCAGGGAATGGCTTTTAACGCCCCGTGACCTTGTCAGGCTCATGAGCCGCTTATAGGTGGGGCTGTTGGGACGCTGAATAGGGACGACTTTCATATCTGCTCGGCCTAAAGCGGCTGTATATCTTTCAGGATCCCCCGGATATCTTGACCTGACAGGTCCGTTTTCCCGTAAAAATAGATCAGGAGGTCCCGAAAGCGCCGTACAAGGGCCACATCCCGGGCCGCATCCCTTAGGGAGAGCCGGCCTTTCACGTCATAGAAGGCCTTGAGCCCGATGAAAAGCCGGCGGCTGTGGCCTTCGGGATCCCTTCGATACCGGTCGATCTGGGACGCGATTTCGAGAAGATCCAGAAGGGGCTGCTTGTAGGCGTCCATGATCCTGTAGTTGTAATAATAGGCCTCGCGTTCGGACAAATGCTCCCTGGGTGCGAACCTTTCAATGATCTCGATCAGGCTGTCATAGATGTCTTTGTCCTTTTTCTTGATCTTTTTTACCGGCGAAAAGATATTAAAGCCCACTGGCGACGCCCTCCCTTTTTCTGTAACCGTTCACGGGGTCTTGAGATCTCCCTGATACACTGATATGAGAAAATCGCATCAGCTCAATAAGCCGATCCTCCCGGGAGCAGGGTTCACGGATGCGGAGCCGGGACAGCCGACCCATGTTCGGATCTTCACCTTGGAGCGACGGTAAATTTAGGAAATCATGCCATGATGGACTCGGTCCAGGGGCGGATCACTCATCAAGGGCCTCCAGCAGCGAGAGGTTCTGCTTCAGTTTGGTCAGCCTTACTGAAAGGCTGTCCGCCCTCGCCCTCACCTCAGCCACGATCTCCTCGGGGGCCTTTTCCAGAAATCCTTTGTTGGAGAGTTTCTTTTGCGAGGCCTCCAGCTCCTTCCGGGTTTTGCCGATCTCCTTTGCCACCCGGCGCTCCTCTTCCTTGAAGTCGATCAACCCCTTTAAGATCACGTGCACGGAGGTCTGTTGAAACACGGCAGTCGCTGATTTGTCCGGCTTGGCAAGGCCCTGGCCGATGCTTGCCTCGTCGACTTTGGCCAGGGTCCGGATATGGGCCAGATTCCGGGTGAGGATGCCTTCGTCGCGGTCGCTCGCGGTCTCAATGACTACATGGACATTTTTTGAGGGCGGGATGTTCATCTCTCCCCGGATATTGCGGATGGCGGCAATAACCCCCATCAAGAGCTCCATCTCCTGCAAGGCGGCCTCGTCAGCCGGAAACTCGTCATCCTGTGGAAACGGCGCGATCATGATGCTTTCGTTTGTCCCGGGAAGCCGCTGCCATATTTCTTCTGTGACAAAGGGCATGAAGGGATGGAGGAGCTTCAAGGCCGCGGCAAGGGCCGTATGGACCACGGACCTTGCCGCATCCTTGACCGGTCCGTCCTCTCCATACAGGGCCTGCTTGGCCATCTCGAGATACCAGTCGCACAGCTCGTGCCAGACAAACTGATAGACAAGCCCGGCGGCCTCGTTGAACTGGTAGGCCTCGATAAAGCCGGAGATTTTCCGGCTGACCTGCCCGATCCGGGTCAGGATCCACCTGTCGGCCAGGGTGTAGGATCCATCCTTTGGCTGCTGCGGCTCCTCCTTCAGGTTCATGAGGGCAAAGCGGGCCGCGTTCCATATCTTGTTGACAAAGTGGCGATAGCCCAGGATCCGCTCCTCCGAGAGTTTGATGTCCCTGCCCTGGGCCGCCAGGGCCGCCAGGGTGAAGCGGAAGGCATCCGTGCCGAACCGGTCCATGACCGCAAGGGGATCGATGACATTTCCCTTTGACTTGCTCATCTTCTTGCCGTGGGCATCTCTGACCAGGGCATGGATGTACACATCCTTGAAAGGAATATCCCCCATAAAATGGATGCCCATCATCATCATGCGGGCCACCCAGAAAAAGAGGATGTCAAAGCCGGTCACCAGGGCAGAGGTGGGGTAAAAGGTATTGAGTTCAGGTGTTGTGTCAGGCCATCCCAGGGTGGAGAAGGGCCAGAGGGCCGAGCTGAACCAGGTGTCGAGCACATCTGTTTCCTGGACCAGGTCCTCGCTGTTGCATGCGCTGCAACGGGCAGGGGCCTCTTTGGCCACGTGAACGGCCCCGCATGATTGGCAGTACCAGGCAGGGATCCGGTGGCCCCACCAGATCTGCCTCGAAACGCACCAGTCCCTGATGTTGTCCATCCATTCATAATAGACCCCTTCCCAATTGGCCGGGAGGATGCGGGTCTTGCCGGCCCGCACTGCATTGCTGGCCGCCTTGCCGAGGGAGCCGGTCTTGACAAACCACTGTTTTGAAAGCAGGGGCTCGATCATGGTCTTGCAGCGGTAGCAGTGGCCGACGGCGTTCTGGTAAGGCTCAATCTTTTCGAGGAGGCCTTTCTGCTCCAAATCCGCCACGATCTTATCCCGGCATTCAAATCGGTCCATCCCCTGGTAAGGCCCTGCCATCTCGTTCATGACGCCGTTTTCGTCGATGACCTTGATCCGCTCAAGGTGGTGCGTGTTCCCGATTTCAAAGTCATTGGGGTCGTGGGCGGGCGTTATCTTAAGCGCCCCTGTCCCGAACGTGGTATCCACGTACGGATCGAAGATGACCGGGATCGGTTTGCCAAGGATTGGGAGGAGGACATGGGTGTTGCTCAGGTGGCTGTACCGGTCGTCATTGGGATTGACGGCCACGGCTGTGTCGCCCAAGAGGGTCTCGGGACGGGTGGTGGCCACGGTCAGATGCCCTTCTTTGTCTTGAAACGGATAGCGTATGTAATAGAGACGGCTTTCCGTATCGTGGTGCTCCACTTCCAGATCGGCCAGGGCCGTATGACAGCGGGGGCACCAGTTGATGATGTAATCCCCGCGGTACACAAGCCCCTCCTCGTAGAGCCGGACAAAGACTTCTCGAACGGCCCTGGAAAGTCCCTCATCCATAGTAAACCGCTCCCTGCTCCAGTCGCAGCAGCAGCCCAGGCGCTTGAGCTGGTTGATGATGAGTCCTCCGTATTTCTCTCGCCATTCCCAGACCAGTGCGATAAATCTGTCCCTGCCCACTGAATGCCGGTCGGCGCCTTTGGCTGCCAGGTCTCTTTCCACCACGTTCTGGGTGGCGATCCCCGCGTGGTCGGTGCCTGGCTGCCACAATACATTGTATCCCTTCATCTTTTTATATCGACAGAGGATGTCCTGCAGGGTATTGTTCAGGGCATGGCCCATATGGAGGGTCCCGGTGACATTGGGGGGAGGGATCACGATGCAATAGGCCGGCTTGTCAGAGACGGCCTCACCCCTGAAAAGGCCGTTTTCCTCCCAGTAGGCATACCATTTTTTTTCTACCTGTTCGGGTTCATAACTTTTGGCAATCTGTTCAGTTTTCATCAATCTGCGTCTCCTGACAACATGTTGGTTCGTACAGTTTAGCAGCATCCGCGCTATCCATCAAGGAACCGCGTGGGATCGGGTGCATTTATGTGACTTGCGCCATGAAAGAGGGTCTTTCGAACGACGGGTTTTATCCTGATTTTATGTGAAGGCTTTTGGCCGCACCCTGTCTGATCACGGGCCAAAGTGCCACTCCAAGGCCCGGGGCGTCACACAACGGCAAAAGAAAAAGGGGATTGCAGCTCCCCTAACAACCCCCTCCGGCGATATTTGATTTTATGGGGTCTGAACCAAAGGCCTTCTGCAGGACGGCCGGGGTTACTCCGGTGTCGTATCAAGGCTTTGTTTGAGACTTTCAATTGCTTCTTTAATCACTTTTTCTGCAACATCGGCAACGGTTTCCCTCACCGCTCGTTCGACTGCCTCGGTAACTGCACGGATAAGGGCGGCCTCCAGTCTTTCCTGGGAAATGGCGGGCGCTGCTTTGTCCGTGGCCTTGGGAATCGATCCAGGGGATTCCTCTTCGTCCATCAGGTTTGCCATGGCCAGCTGCAGGTCTTCCCCGGGTATGTCCGGGAAATCGTCCAAGGCATGGTCCACGAACTCGTCTTCCGGGGCCTCAAAATCAAAGCCGTCTGGCTCACCGGGCTTGTGACGGGCATGGGGTTCAGGGAGATCGGATTCCCGGTCTTCTCGGTCGGGCTCGTCCAGCGGCAGCAAAAAATCGGTCAATTCCTCGTCTTCCTCGTCCGAAAAGTCTTTTTCTTCGGCCCCCGTATGCAGGCCATCGTCTGCATCCCCGGCCGGAATCCTCTCCCCCTCCTTGACCACATCCACCAGATCTATGATGTCCTCATCAGGAGGTGCGGCAGCCCTGTTGTCCCCCGCGGCTTGGTGTCCTCCCGGCTCAGGGTCCTGGAATGTCTGCCCCCCTTGTTTGTCGGCTTCAAACGGTTCCCGGTCTTTTGTCATGGCACACCCGATGTGAGAGAGAAAAGAATGTGTGGATCACCGGCGGCTCAGTAGGCAAGGAAGATATTACAGCGTGTCCAAATTTGTCAAGGTTTTTCAGGGGATGTTTCCCAGTGTGGTTAAACCGAATACCCAGAATGTTATTTTGGAAGCTTTTGTAGTAACAGCTCAATGAACAGACCAGCCCGGAGGCCCGGAGCGGAAGAAAAATTCTTCTGCCCCGGCACTAGGTTCGCAGTTATCCCCCTAATTATTGAGGTGATACCTTTTGTCATAATCTCATTTGTTTTCATGCACTGCATTAGGTCGCGTGGTTCATTCATACCCTTGGGTGGTGGCCCGGCCTTTTGAATATGCCTCATGCCAGCCTGGAGCTACTGGAAATCGCCGGTAAAGGCGTTCCCTTTCCGCCTCCAGGAATTGCCTCTTTGCCCCCCTGAAATCCGCGGCACACAAGACCGGTTTTCCCAAGGCCTTTGATAAGCGGTCCAGCCACGCAATCCCTTCTGTGGATCTCAACAGGTGGTGATCGAGGATCAAGACGTCCACCCCGCGGCCCAGCCTCAGGGCGTTTTGCCAGGCGCGCTCCATCTGTTCCCCGGTGAGGCGGGACAGGTAGAGGGCCGGGCCCCCGGCGAGTGCAATGTCCGGGCTCCAGTCCAGGATCTGCGAGACGGTCTCATCACAAAGCAGCTGGATGTCAGGCGCGTGCACAAACCGCTTCCCCTCGTCGATCAGGGACATCATTACGGATTCATCGGTCTGATCCGGGTCCCCGTGCGGTACAGCGCTGGAAAAGTGGAGGGGCCCGGCCGTGACGTTTTCGCCATCCAAAAAGCGCATATCAAGAACGGCCTTCAACGAAGCCTCACGCTCTGCCTCACGGGGTGAAAGATGCTCCAGATGTTTTCGCCAGATACGGGCATCCCGATTTAAGCCCACAAGGGCATGGGCGCTAAGTTGGTAGGGATTTGCATCTACCAAAGGGACATGATCCCCGTGAAAATGGCTGAAGACAATATCCGTAGCCTGTTCCCACAGAAGGATAATCCGTTGTCGGGCGGTTTCCGCCAGGGCTACCTGGCGGGGATGGGGCAGGCGTTTATGCCGGATGTAACCAAGTGCGAAGCCCGGATCTATCAGGATGCGCCGATTTTCCGTGGTCAGCCAACACCCCAAGCCCCTCACGCCCAGAGATTCCGCGGTAAGTATCTCAATGTTCATGGCGCCCGTCTTTCGTTGTTCCTGTTTACTTGTATACCCCGCACAAGGACTTGTCCACCCTAATGACGGTTGTAACAGCTCAATAAATGGGGGCGAAGGGTTTTTCTGACGCGACTGCCGGCCTCCGGCCCGTGGCGGGCCTACGCCCCGGAGGGAGTGGAAGAAAAATCTTCCTGTCCCGGCGCCACGTTCACTGTTATCCCCCCAAGTATCGAACTGATACCTGATACGGAAGACCTGTATCCACCGCCAAGGACGCAAAAAAAACAATCTCAAGCCCTGGGGGGGCAAATGAACACGTTGTTTCTTTTCTGCCCTGTCATCAGCAAACAAGCAATATTTTTGCTCTGCGAGCTGTACCGCCTCTGGGCTGAGACGTCTAACCGCACAGGTCGAAAAATTAGGGGTTGACATCAGCCCTTTCAAGGTAGTACTGCATGAGTCATTTGGTAGCATTGGATAACCATCTGAGATTGCAGAATATAATAGTGCTGGAC
>JAGHEC010000109.1 GCA_021159525.1 Deltaproteobacteria bacterium
GCGGAGGCGTCTTCGGTCCATCGGTTGTGATCGGGGGGGCATTGGGGGGGGCCGTGGGAAGGATATTCCACCAGATCATGCCGGGCATCGTCACCCATCCCGGGGCCTTTGTGGTGGTGGGGATGGCCGGCTTCTTCGCCGGGGTTTCCAACGCCCCCATCTCCACCATTATCTTTGTGAGCGAGATGACCAACTCCTACCACCTGCTGCTCCCCGGCCTTTTGGTGTGTTCCCTGTCCTACATGCTCTCCCGCAGGTGGACTATTTACGAAAAGCAGGTCCCTTCCAAGATTGATTCCAATGCGCATAAAGGGGACTTCTTTGTGGATATCCTTGGCACCATCCGGGTCAGGGAATTGACCGGCCAACTCAGGAAGGTGCAGCTGATCCCCGAGGATATGAGTTTGAAGGATTTTCGGAAGATATTCAGTTCGAGCGATCAACAATACTTTCCCGTGGTCGACAAGGACAACAAGATGACAGGGATATTCTCGATCAACGATATCCGTGGCGTCATCTTTGATGACGAGGTCAGCGAGCTGGTGCGGATGAAGGATGTGGCCAACGCCGACATTATTTACACCACTCCGTCCGAGGACCTCAACGAGGTCTTCAAAAAATGCACCATCCGGAACCTGCACCGGGTACCGGTTGTCAGGGACGACGACCACTCGATTCTCATCGGGATGCTGGACCGGCGGGAAATGATCCAATTTTACAACCAGAGGGTCCGGGAGATCAAGGCCGGGCATGAGCCGGAGACAGGCCCGGACCGGGATGTAAACCAGTTGCGAAACATTACGGTGAGGGAGGCAATGAACCCGTCGCCGGTGGTTGTCCCTTTGGACATGAAAATAGATGAACTCAGGGATCTCATTTATGATCGGGGATTCAACAGCTTCCCCCTGGTGAGCGCAGGGAACAAACTTGAGGGAGTCCTTTCGCTTTCGGACTGGAAATCGGCCTTTAAAAAGGGCGATGATGCCTTGACCGCAGGGGACATTGCCACCCGCCGGGTGGTCAGCGTTACGGCCGAAGAATCTTTGTTTTCGGCCCTCGCCAAGATTACGGCAGGCGACTTTGCCATTCTTCCTGTGGTGAAGAAGGATCAGCCTGATGCATTGGTAGGGATCATCAGCCGGACAGACATCATGAGCGCATTCAACCGGGCTGTCTCAAAAAGGGCTGAAGCATAAAAAGGCAGGGCCTATTTGATAGTCTTGAGCTTTTTCTCGGCGATCTTGGCTTCCGGCGATTTGGGATACTTTTTGATAAGCTTCTTGAGCAGCAGCTTTGAGCTGATCTTGTCGTTTATTTCATAAAAGGCAATGGCCTGTCGCAACATGGCGTTGGCCGCCTTATTTCCTTTGGGATAGCTTTTGATGACCTTTTGAAAGGCCAGTATGGCCTGCTCATACTGCTTCAGGCCCATGTAAGATTCACCGATCCAGAACTGGGCATTGTCCGCCAGATCCGATTTCGGGTATTTCTTGACAAAGTCCTTGAACCCGGCAATGGCCTTATCATATTTTTCGTTCCTGAAAAGGGCCAAATTGGTATTATACCATTCCTGCTCCGAAGATGCCCGGGGTGTTTCCATCGGCCTTGCCGGAGGCTGAATTGCCGGACCCTGCGGCCCGGGTTCAGCCTCGGGACCTATAAAACGCTTCTCTTCGGCCTCCTTTGGGGAAACAGGCTGTTCCAGGTTGAGATAGGCACGGATGTGTGCTGTTACCGTCTCCAGCCGGGACACCCTGTCCCCCAGATCGGCAATCGCCCCGGCCATGTCATCCTGGGTGGTGGTATCTCTCTCAATGGCGCGACTAACGAGACGATTGTTTTCATCCAGTCGACCCGAAAGGGCCTGCATGTCTTCCCTGATCTTGTGGAGTTCGGCCTCTGCCTTTGCCTGTTGCTCGCGGACCGAAATGACCTCTTTGGATACTGCCTGATCTGTGGTCTCTTGAAGGCCCTCGACCCGTTTATTGAGGGCCACGATCTGATCATTGAGATACAAAAACTCCTCATCGGTCACGCAGGAGGAGATGAAAAGCAGGGAAAAGACGACCAAGGCCGTTCGCCACGCCTGGTTTGGATTCGGGAAAAAGACTCGCATTGCTGACGCCCCGGAAAACATTAAGCCGACCTCATTATGCGGAATCGTCACATGTGGCGTCCCTGAGAAGATCGGCCTGTTGATGGCAACCATCCAAAGGAAAATAAAACCTATACACCGTGTCAGCTGTTATTTATAGAGATTGAACTCGTCTCTTCTGTTGAGCGCCCATGCTTCCTCGTTGTTGCGGGGATCGGCCGGCCGTAATTCTCCATAGCTGATGGTCTTGATCCGGTCGCCCGATATTCCCAGGGCCATGAGGAAGTCTTTTGCAGAGGCTGCCCGTCGCTCACCCAAGGCCAGATTGTATTCTTCTGTCCCCCTGTTGTCGCAGTGGCCCCCGATCAACACATAATATTCCGGATTATTCCGTAAAAAGGCGGCCTTTTTCTTCAAAACTTCCTGGGCCTCGGGTTTCAGATTGGATTTATCGAAATCAAAATAAATGTTTTCATTTTGGAATGCCTCGATTTTCTGCACCATCTCAGGGGGCAGTTGCTCCTCTTCGACCTCAACGACCACCACCTCCTTGGGGGTCTCTTTGGCCGCCGGCGCCTCTACTTTTCGGGGGGGTTCAGCCGGCGGCTGGATCCCTTCCGAGACATCAATCTGTTTCTTGGCGCAAGAGGTCGCCAAAACCAAGGACGCACACATCAAAGACATGACAATCAAGCCCCTCACCAGTTTCTTTCCCATAAGTCATTCCTCCTATTCTCCTTGGGTTACGTCCAATTAAGCCTGCTTTATCGGCTGTTTTAGAAAACCCCTACCCGCACCAACCAGCACATCCGTTTCTCCCAAATCGAACCGGAGCCGGCATACCCCGTTAGACAATGGTCGTCACTCACACAGATTGCAGGATTCCACCATATTAAGAGGTCCTTTAACACTTCTCTTTCCGAATTTCAAGTTTTCCCTGTATATTTTTTATGCCCTCGAGGATGGCTGACCCCGGAACCACCCCTGCCCCGGCCTTTGAGATTGAAAAGGAGAAGAGAGAGGCGGGCGGTCTTAATCCGGCGCCCATGAAGGCGCGGTCTGATTTCCTTTCATGGATGTGATTTTCCTCTGGTTTTGACCATTGGCATTCATGATGTACAAATGATACGAACCCTCCCTGTCCGAGGTAAACATCAGATATCGGCCATCCGGCGACCAGCAGGGCTCTTCATCATCGGAGCGGTTGTCAGTCAGTCTTTTGAAGCCCCCGCCGTCCGGGCCTATGGTGCAGATATCAAAATTTCCCTCCATCCTGGAGACAAATGCGATCCGGTTGAGGGGCGACCAGGCCGGGGATGTGTTATATCGGCCCTGATAGGTCAATCGCTTCACCTGCCGGCCGTCAACGTCCAGAATGTATATCTGAGGCGATCCTGATCGGTTGGACACAAAGGCCAGCCTCTTACCGTCCGGAGAAAAGGACGGGGATACATCGATCCCCCAGTGTTTAACCAGGTGCTTGAGAATCCTGCCCTGAAGATCAATGGTAAAGATGTCGGGATTTCCCTCATGGCTCATGGTCAGGGCAATCTGTTTGCCGTCCGGGGCCCAGGCTGCGCCCGTATTGAGACCTGGCTGACTCGAGAGGACTCTGACCTTGCCGGTGGACAGGTCTTTCAGATAAAGAATCGGCCCGGCCTGTTTGCCCATGTCTTTCCGGCGAAAGGCCCGTCGCATATGCCCATAGGAACTGTAGGCAAGATATCTCCCATCCGGCGACCAGCAGGGAAAAAGGGCAATGCTTTTGTCAGTGGTCGCCTGCCGGACATTAAAGCCATCATAATCGGAGATACAGATCTCCCTTTTTCCGCTGGAATCGTCCACAAAGGCCAGTTTGGTCAGGAAAATTCCTTCATGGCCGGTCAGTTTCAGGATAATTTCGTTGGAAAGCCTGTGCATCAGGCGGCGACGCCGCTTGATGTCTCCCAGTGCCCGCTTGCCGAGAATCTGCCGTCCCCAGAATACGTCGAACAGCCGGATTTCCACCTCCAGCCGGCTTCCTACGCAGGCATATCCTCCCTTAACCAGGAGTTCTGCACCGATAACCGACCAGTTCTTGAAGTTAATACTGTTTGCGGTCAGTCCTTCTCCCGTTTCTTCGAGAAATGCGCCCTTGTCCATGGCATTGAAGTATCCGCTGAGCACAAGATCATTGGAAAGAACGGCAGGGAGTTCAGTCGACAGGTGGGCATGGTCTGCCGTAGGAGCCATGCTCTTGAAATCAGGGATGGCGATGTTGAATTTGGGAATAGAAGGGGCATTGACATCAATATAAATACGGGCCAGGCCCGATCCCGGGAACAGGACAAGCCCCAGCAAGATCCAGCAAATCCAGGCTGACCGCACCCCTGAGGGAAAGCGACGTGGGCAGTTATGCATTAAAAATCCTCCAATTCGCTCAGGTTGAATCTGATCTCGATCTCATCTTGGCTTCTGATATACCCTTCGGGAAAAGGTGGAAGGGGATTCGATCGCTCGACCGCCTTGAGCACGGACCCATCAAAGACGGAACTGGCCGATCGTCTTTTCAGCCATGATTTCAGAATGGTCCCGTCGTACCGCACCTTGACCAAGACAACTGCCTCAAGGTCCTTGAGCTTTTTGGGATCCATGAGGGCAACGGGATAGGACCAGTTGCTCTTGATTTGCTCCTCCACGGCCAACTGGTACATGCGAATGGTGATCCCGTCCGCCGGACCTCCTCTTGCGGAAGAAAGACCTCCGTCCGTGGTGCGGGCCCGGCTTTTCACTCGAGCAAGCGCCTTTTTAAGGTGATCGCCCTCTTCGGCCTTGACCTTTTTTTCTATCTTGGCAATGGCCCCATCAATCAGCCTGGATGGAGAAACCTTGGGTCGGACGGGCTTTTCAGCCTTCTTTTTCGGCTTCTTTTTACGTTCCACCACCCGTTTTGCGATAACCACAGGCCTTTTTTCGGGGACCGGGGGAGCGATGCGACGCGCGGCAGGAATCTCCCTGGGGGACGACACCGCGTTTCTGGAGCTTTTCACGGTCTTGTGTGCAGGTCCGGCCGGCCGTGGAGAGGGCATTTCCACCAGGTTAACCTCATAGACCGCGGACCCGCTGATTCGCCGGGTCGGCATAGACTCCGGCACAAACAAAACCAGGGAAAAGAGAAGGACATGAAAGAGGATGGACAGAGCCAATCCCCTGCTCCACCTCTGCCCATTGGGGCCTCTGGTCCCTGTTTTGTCATGCAAGCCCGTCATTTGCATCAATCCAGGGGTTCTGTCACCATTCCCAGCTTGTCAATCCCCGCCTGCTTCACCCTTGCGATCACATCGATTACAAAGCCGTAAGAGACCTCTTTGTCAGCCCTTAACAGGATCTCTTTTTCTCTCCGGTTTTGAAAGATCTTTTGAATCTTGCCTTCCAGGGCTTCCGCTGGCACGGCAAGATTTTCAAGAAAGATTTCTCCCTTCTTATTGATCGTCAGTATGAGAGGGTCTTCCTGGGTCTTGATGTTCTTGGCCGCGGTCTTGGGAAGGTTGACGTCTACGCCCTGTATCATCATGGGGGCCGCCACCATAAAGATGATCAGCAGTACCAGCATCACGTCCACCAAGGGTGTGACATTGATGTCGGACATGAACCGCTTGTTGTTTCTGCCAACACCCATTTAGTAACCTCAACCAGTGGTTTTGCGAGGGAAGAGCTGCCGGATGAATTGCCTTCCGACCATGCTCAGGAAATCGGTGGTAAAGATGTCCATTTCCGCCTGGAGTACGGAAACCCGCTGGCTGAAGTAATTAAAGGCCACTACCGCGGGAATGGCCGCAGCCAGGCCTGCTGCGGTGGCGATAAGGGCCTCGGATATGCCGGGGGCCACCACCGCCAGGTTGGCTGAGCCCTTGAGACCGATCCCTCGAAACGATTCCATGATTCCCCAGACCGTGCCGAACAAACCGATAAACGGGGTGGTGTTTCCGGTGGTAGCCAGAAAGCTGAGGGAACGTTCCAGGCGGTTGTTCTGATCGATGGCGGCCTTTTTGAGCGACCGCTCCAGATTGTCCATCAGGGCCTGGCGGGTCGGCAGGGGACCGGCCTCGAACGAGACCCCTTCTCTAATACGATCGGACTGGCCATGACTCAGCTCTGAGGCAGAGGCCTGAAGTTTGCTGAATCGGCTGAATTCCGCATAGCCGGCCCTGAAAAGGCACGCGACCGGGCTGGTGTCAAGGGCCTCGCTTTCCTTGTAGATCTTTTTCAGGTCCCTGCTCTCCCAGAAAAGGTCCAAAAAAGCGGCTGTCTGCACCTTGGCCCTCCTCAGCAGCCGGTATTTCATAAAGATGATGGCCCACGAAACGACCGAGAACACGAGCAGCAGGATCAACACAAACTTGACTATAGGACCTGCATGTACGATCATCTCAACAAGATCATTGCCAAATGCGCTTTCAACTGAAAAACCGGCTGGGATCAGACCGGCAATAGGGATATGGAGCATGGAATTTCCTCTGGAGCGTCTAACTGTAATAGCTCAATAAACAGGGGCAGAAGGATTTTTCTGACGCGGCTGAAGAGACCGGCCCGAAGGCCCGAAGCGGAAGAAAAATCCTTCTGCCCCGGCAGTACGTTCGCCGTTATCCCCCTAATTATTGAGCTGATACATATAACTGACAATTATCGGGGATAAATACGATCTCTGAGCACTCCTGTCAAGTTTAAGTAAGGCGTAACCGTTCACGGCTGATTTTTGGTCAAATTTGGGATTGTCCGGCTCACGTAACAGCTCAATAACCCGGGGCAGGGGGGTTTTTCTGACGCGACTGCCGGGAGGGCGTCGTCTCTTCTTCCCTCGCTTCGCTCGGA
>JAGHEC010000218.1 GCA_021159525.1 Deltaproteobacteria bacterium
CCTCCAAGACGGGACAACAAAATGCATACGCAGCGCTCGGCGCCCGCCCCCTGACTCGTAATAGGCTTTATGGAAAGGCGGCAAGGACTACCGTCTTATGAAAGACTATCCTTGGGGCTGGACCAGAACGAATTCAAACGCTCTGCTGCCGTTCCCACGAGCTGTAACCGGTTTTTGTCCCGTTTTGGAGGGGAGGCAGAGCCCCCCCGCGCGGGCACAATGCTTCCAGGAATTGGCCACAAGGCGTTAGGCGCGGGGATTGATCTATCATCGGAGCAGACAGATGGAAAGAAGAGGATTTATAAAGAAGGCTTTCCGGTGGGCAGGCTTGATGCTGGGTGGATCGCTACTGGCCTACCCTGCCTTTTCCTTCATGACCTTTCGTAAGACCATGAAGCGGAAAGTTGTTTTTTACCCTGAGGACCAGAAAAGATCGCCGGCGTTTAAGGAAGGTGTTTATCTGGTCCAGGAGGCAAACGAGATATTTGCGCTATCGGCCCGCTGTACCCACCTGGGCTGCACCCTCAATTACGATCCGGTCTCGACCAGGTTTGCCTGTCCCTGTCACGGGAGCCTCTTTAGCCTTTCGGGAAAACGGATCTCAGGCCCTGCCCGCAGGGATCTGGCCAGGATTCCTCTGAACAAAACAGCCGGCGGCGACTTGGAGGCCGTTGTACATCTCGGGTAGCGGTCCGGCAGACCATTTACCGGCAAAGACATGAACAGGGTATCCTTTTACCTTCCCCGCCTCGGGCTTTCAGCCTTGATCTTCTGTATCGGCTCGGGTGTGATCCTGGCCTTTTACTACCGGCCTACGGGAAATGTCTTCCGCACTGTGGAAGAGATCACGACCCTGGTTCCGTACGGCTGGTTTTTCAGGCAGCTCCATTACGGGACCGGCCAGGCATTTGTCATCCTCATGTTCCTTCATACCATGGATCACCTCGTAAGGAGGCGCTACCGCATCTATCCCTTCAGGGAGTGGGTGACCCTTGTCCTGTCGCTCGCGCTCTGTTTTCACACCCTGTTTACCGGATTTATCCTGAAAGGGGATCAGGAAGGGATCTTTGCCGGCCGCATATTTCTGAATATCATCGAGACCCTGCCGGTTGCAGGCAGGCCCATCGGCAGGCTATTCATAGCACCCGGAGAGGGATTCTTCTTTCTGCCCTATCTTTATCACTGCCTTTTCCTCCCCATCCTCATTATATATCTCATGCGGGGGCACATTCGGGAATGGCTCCCTGACCCGAAATTTATTTTGAGCGCCGGCATCGGGCTCTCCCTTTATGCCCTCTTTGTAAAGCCCGGGCTGGATATTCCGCCTGAAGCCTCGGTTCCCTCGGTTTCAGGCCCCTGGTTTTTTCAGGCAATTCAGACCCTCCTGAAGGCGCTGCCTCCCCTGCTGGCCGGGCTGATCATTCCCGGGCTTTTCCTGGCATGTCTCCTCCTGCTCCCCTTAGGAAACACCGGGTCCAGGGCCTTGCCTTCGAAAAAAGGCATCATCCGCACGGCCGAAACCGCCCTTTACGGTCTCCTGATAATTGCCCTTGGCGCCTACGGGCTCCTGACGCTGAGGGCCCTTATTTGGGGACCTTAACCATTGACTAACGCTTTTTTTCAGATATACTCTTTTTTTCAAAACGTGCCCTTCCGCCTCCGTACCCGGGCCATTAAAGGTCCTTGGATTCAATCAATACGGAAGGGATGTTCCATAAACCCCCTTTGTCGGCGCTTTCCTGAGAGCAAGCCGCCAGCCTGCATGGAGAATAAAGCATGACATCATCCGTGACGACCGAAAAGATCGGCAAGACCATGGTCCTTGTCCTCAACCGGCCTGAGGCCTACAATGCATTTGATCTCGATATGATACAGGAGGTGGCGGACATTCTCATCCAGACGGCCGTGGACTCGGACACAAGCGGTCTGATCATTTCAGGCCGGGGAAAGGCCTTCTGTGCCGGCGGGGATCTGAGGTGGATTCACCAGTGCGGGGGAAGTCACGGGGCCGCATTCCACGAACTGGCAGCCCGATATCATCAGGCAATCCTGGAGATCCGGCGCATGCCCAAGCCGGTCATTGCAGCCATCAACGGATTAGCCGCGGGAGGCGGGTTTTCCATGGCCCTTGCCTGCGATTTCAGGGTCATGGAGACCTCGGCCGTGCTCAGGCAGGCCTACACATCCAATGGCCTCAGCATTGACGGCGGCGGGACCTATACCCTCCCAAGGCTGGTGGGGCTGGCAAGGGCACTGGAAATCACTGCATTCGACCGGCCCATAGACGCCCAAAAGGCCCTGTCGTGGGGGCTTGTGACCGAGGTGACGGATGACGGAAACGCCCGTGCCAGGGCTATGGAGATGATCCGGGAAATCCAGGAAGGGGCGCTCACCTCCTTTGCCGCATCCAAACAATTGCTGATTGATTCGTTCCATACCTCGCTCGAGGCCCAACTGGAAAAAGAGCGGCATCTCCTGGCCCGGGTCGCGGACAGTCGCGCAGGAAGGGAAGGCGTGACCGCCTTTCTGGAAAAGCGAAAACCGCTTTTCAATCGAGACGATTGACAGGCCGCCTCAGGTGCCCCATGTATACGGCATATTTCGGTCTCAATGAAAATCCGTTCTCGCTAACGCCCAATCCCCGTTTTCTCTTTATGAGCCAGCGGCATCGGGAGGCCCTGGCCCACCTCCTGTACGGCATGGGTGAGAAAGGGGGATTTGTCCTCCTTACCGGAGAGGTAGGGACCGGCAAGACAACCCTGTGCCGGAGTCTCTTGGAACAGGTCCCTGAGGGCGTGGAGGTAGCCCTGGTCCTCAACCCCAAACAGACCGCCCTTGAACTGGTGGCTTCCCTGTGCGACGAACTGAAAATCTCCTATCCAGCCGACACAGACAGCCTCAAGGTACTCATCGATCTCTTAAACCGCCATCTTTTAAATGTCCATGCCGACGGCCGCAGGACCGTGCTCATCATTGACGAGGCCCAGAATCTGAGCGTCGATGTATTGGAGCAGATCCGTCTTTTGACCAACCTGGAGACCACCACCAGCAAGCTCTTGCAGATCCTGCTTATCGGTCAGCCTGAGCTGCACGTCATGATGGCCCGGCCCGAACTACGGCAGCTGGGCCAGCGCATCACTGCCCGTTATCACCTGAGTCCGCTCCTGCAGGATGAAACAGCGGCCTATGTGAGACATCGGCTGGAAGTAGCCGGGTCCAGGCGACGCCTCTTCACCAATGGATCCCTCCGGCTTGTGCACAGGCTGTCCGGCGGAGTCCCGAGGCTGATCAATACCATATGCGATCGTGCCCTCCTGGGGGCCTATGCCAAACAGGTTGAACAGGTCAACCGAAGACTGGTGCGAAAGGCCGCCTTTGAAGTCATGGGTTCCGTATTTGTCAGAAATTCATTCAAACGCCTTGCCTGGGCCGCCGCCCTTGTAATATGCCTGCTCCTGTGGGCAGGCTGGGAAATCTTGCTGCCGCCAAGAATGGACCAGGCCCCATCCGGCCCCCCGAAAGCACGTGCTCCCCTCAATCATTCGGACCGGGGCTCAACCCATCTGAAAACACTCGCCATACCGTCGGGGAAAGGGACTCGTGTTGCTCCATCCGGCGAGGCAGAAGACCTCATGCCTGACCTGCAAAAGGCGTATGCGTCTTCTGCCCTGTTTGAAGGCCTTCTGACAAAATCCAGGCAGACCGATATGGCCACGGCCTTTTCAGCCCTATTCAGACAGTGGCAGACCGAGATCCCTTCAGTCCCGGGTATGACCCCGTGCCAACAGGCCGCTACTGCCGGGCTCCGCTGTTACAGGGACCGGGGCAACTGGACCACCCTCCGTCATCTCAACCGCCCAGCCGTGCTGGAACTGGTAGACCGCCATCAGCAAAAGCATTATGTGACGGTTATCAGGATAGAGGAAGAGCAGATTACGGTAACGGCGGGTGATCAGGAAGCGACCATCAACCAGGCCCAAATCGAGCCCTTCTGGTTCGGAGAATTTACCATCCTCTGGCAACCCCCTAACCTTGGCTCGGCCGTTATCAAAGAGGGCGACCGGGGCCCGGATGTCCTATGGTTGCGCGCACAACTCAATCGGGTTGCTGCAATCCGGGATGAGGCTTTGGCCAAAGACGCATCCGGCGCAGTGCCACCCAGCCCGGTCTTCGATGAGGATCTTAAAAAACAGGTCATGGCATTCCAGCGGGCCAACCTTATCAAACCGGATGGGATCGTGGGCGAACAGACCCTGATTCAGCTGAACCGGAAAACCGCGGGCAATGCCATCCCCCTCTTGTGCCCGGGGCCCATGAACGGAGAAACACATGTCGTTGATCCTTGACGCACTCAAACGGGCGGAGCGGGAACGTCGTCTTAAGCAGGCCCCGGATCTGGCCTCGGTATACGAGGAAAATCATCTCCCTGTCAGGAGGGTGCGGCCATGGTTCTGGTTGAGTGCGGCCGCCTTCTTCGTGGTCGCGGCCATCCTGGGGTTTGTCCTGTGGCCCGATTTCCCTGATCCCGGCCACCACGGTTTACAGTCAGGGGCTTCCACACCCTCTGCCGGACCTGCCCTCCCTGCCCTGCTCAAAGCTCCGGCCGCCACAGAAACCGAACCCACCCAGGCCGAACCTCAGCCCCCATTGGCCCGGGCCTCGGAGACTGCTGGGCCGTTTGATGGGGACAAAATCCCCTCAAAAGCCCGTCCGCAAAGCCACAGCCTCGCCATATTCGGTCCGGTCAAACCGGGCTCTCATAAGGAACAGGCCAACCCCGATCCGACAGACACCCGCGCTGCTCAGCCCACGAGCGCGGATCAGCCCCAAACCCCGTCAGCCGGAGCAGATACGCAGAAAACGTTCCCCACAACCACCGACGAAATTTCCTTTCTCTCGGCCCCCGCCGTGAATCCGGTCCCTGCCCCCCTC
>JAGHEC010000034.1 GCA_021159525.1 Deltaproteobacteria bacterium
AACCCTCCTGCCCCGGGTTATTGAGCTGTTACGTGAGGCGGACAATCCCAAATTTGACCAAAAATCACCCGTGAACGGTTACCTTTAACTTATGGGCATGTGTGCCCCAAGGAGGAATCCAATGGATCTCTTCAAGAATATCACTGTTCTGTCTCTGGAGCAGGCAACCGTGCTTCCTTATTTAACCTACCGACTGGCCCAGGACGGCATGAGGGTCATCCGCTTGGAACATCCGGTCTATGGCGACCCCAACCGGATGATCGGCGAAAACGTTCTGGGCGAAGAGCGGATGAATGCCTACTTTCTTTGCATCAATGCAGGGAAAAAGGCACTGACCCTGAACCTCGCCGATCCACAAGGCCAAAAGATTTTCCACAGACTGATTAAAGAATTAAACGTGGATATCTTCGCCACTAACCAGCTCCCCCGAAACTATAAAAAACTGGGCATCGACTACGACACGCTGAAGGGATTAAAGCCGGACATTATCTGGCTGGGCGTCACCGGCTTTGGACCGGACAGCAACGAGGCGGCCTATGACCCCATTTTACAGGCCCGGTCCGGGCTCATGGAGCTCACAGGCGAGGCGGACAGCGATCCCCAGGTATTGGGCATCCCCCTCCCGGATATGGGGACCAGTGAGCACTCTTACGGCCTGCTCATGAAGGCCCTTTTCAAACGCCAAGCTACGGGCGAGGGGTCCTGCATTCACATGTCAATGTTCGAGTCCTCGGTCTCCTGGCTGACGGTGCCCATTACCCTGACCCAGCTCCTCAACAAGAAAATCACCCGCCGGGGAAACACCCATGAATTTTTCTGCCCTGTCTCTGTCTATCAAACCAGCAACGGCTTTGTCTATATGGCCGTGGGGAATGATCGGCAGTGGAAGTCCATGACCTCTTTGGATATTTTTAAGTCGCTGGACAAGCCCGAGTATGAAAAAAACGCTGGGAGGATAAAGGACGTAGACAACCTGAACCGAGCCATCAACGAGGTTACCCGCCAGCATACGTCAGAGGAGTTGATCGACCTCTTCAACTCTCTGACCCTCCCCATCAGCAAGATCAAGACCATCCCCGAGGTCATAGAGGATCCCCTGGTTGCGCGACGCCTGCTTTTCTCAAGGGATGACAAGACCGGCACAGAAATCACGCTGCCGCCCCCGCCCAACATGACGCCTTTTCTGGAATCACTTGACCGCAGGCTCCCATTTCCACCCCGTTTCGGAGAACACAATGGGGAAATATATGGGCAGCAGCTCGGATACTCGGATGAGGAATTGCAGGCCTTGAAACACGAAGGCGTTATTTAAAGGGGGATATGGATATGACCGTTTGGATTGAAACCGAACTCTGCAACGGATGCAAACGCTGCATCAAGGCCTGCCCTTACGGCGCCGTCGAACTAAAAGACGGCAAGGCCCGCATCCTGGACAACTGTACCTCCTGCGGGACCTGTATCGAGGTTTGCAAACAAAAGGCCATCCAGACCGATGCCGAGCCCCGAACCATTCCCGATTTCAGCGACTGGAAGGGCGTATGGGTCTTTGCAGAGCAGCGCGAAGGGATCTTAAGCCGCGCTTCTCTGGAGCTGCTGGGCAAGGCCCAGTCTCTGGCCCGAGACCTGGGCCAGGAGGTATCGGCCGTGTTGTTGGGCCACCAGGTCTCGGGCCTTGCCAAGGCCCTGTTTGAATACGGGGCAAACCATGTTTATCTGGCCCAGCACGAGGCCCTCGCGGACTACCGGACTGTGGCCTATGCCAAGGTCATAGGGGAGCTGATTGCGCAATACAGGCCCAATATCCTTTTGATGGGGGCTACCCACATAGGCCGGGATCTGGCCCCCCGGATCTCGCGTCGGGTAGGCGTAGGATTGACCGCGGACTGTACAGAGTTGAGCATCGATCCGGATGAAAAGATCCTGCTCCAGACGCGGCCTGCCTTTGGCGGCAATCTCATGGCCACAATCGCCAACCGTTATTCCAGGCCCCAGATGGCCACAGTTCGACCCGGGGTGATGGAGGCGGTTCAGACCACAGGTCATAATGGGGATATTATCAGCCACAAGGTCTCTCTGAGTGAAAATGAGATCGGCACAAAAATTCTCGAACGGTTCAGGGAAAAAAAGAAGGGCGTCAGCCTGGCTGATGCCAGGGTCATCGTGGCCGGAGGCAGAGGGGTGGGATCCGAGGCAGGCATGAAACTGCTCTTTTCGCTGGCAGAGGCCATGGGGGGCGAGGTGGCCGGGACGCGCATCATTGTGGAGGCAGGTTGGCTCCCTGTCGAGAGGCAGGTGGGACAGACCGGCCAGACCGTCAGGCCCGAGATTTATATTGCCTGCGGCATATCCGGGGCCATCCAGCACCGGGCAGGGATGCTGGGCTCCCGGTACGTGATCGCCATCAATAAGGACCCGGGGGCCCCCATCTTTCAGGTGGCGGACTGGGGCATTGTGGGCGACCTCCACCAGGTGGTTCCTGAATTGACCAGGGCTGTGTCGGAAGGCAACCGCATATAGAGGGAAGATCATGTTACGTTCAGATATAGAAACGCTCCATAGAAAAGTCATGGCCAGATTTGTGAACCAGGAAGTCATCCCCGTAGCCAGAGAAATCGACGAAAAGGGGGAGTTTCCGTTCTACCTGTTCCATAAGCTCGCGGATATGGGGATCCTGGGCATCCGGTATCCCAAAAAGGCAGGGGGCTCCGGCGGGAACACAACGCTTTACTGCATTGCCGTGGAAGAACTGGCCCGGGGGCTGTTGAGCCTGGCCGCCACCACGGCCATGCAGTGCCTCATGGCCACAAACGGGCTCTACCTGTACGGAACCCCCAAGATGCACGAGGAATATCTCCGGCCGGCCCTGCGGGGGGAAAAGATCGGGGCCTTCCAGTTGACCGAACCAGAGGCCGGGTCTGACCTGGGAGCGGTAAGGACATCGGCCACAAGGGTCAAAGACGGGTGGCTGATCAACGGCATGAAAACCTGGTCCACCAGTGGTCCCTATGGTCATTTCCATACGGTCCTCTGTCAGACCGACCCGGCCAAGAAGCTGAAGGGTCTCATGTTTGTCTTTGTCCCGGCCGATACGCCCGGCTTCTCCCACAGCAAGAAATTCGAGACCCTTGGGACCCGGACGTCTTCCCTCTCGGAGATCTATTTCAACAACTGTTTGGTTCCGGAAGAATACATGCTGGGTGAACTGGGCAGAGGTCTGGACGTGCTCCTCACCATCCTGGCCGAGATCCGCATCATGACAGCCTGCCTGGCCATCGGTCTCCATCGGGCTGCCATGGATGATTCCATCCGATATTGCAAAGAGCGGTCCCAGTTTGGAAAGCCCATCGGAAAATATCAGCTCATCCAGGCCAAGATCGCCAATATGGCCGTAAATCTGGAGGCAGGACGGCTCATGGCCTACAAGGTTACCCACCTCATCGACAACAAGGTGCCCTGTCTGAACGAGGCCTCCATGGCCAAGTATTTTACAGTGGAGTCGGCGTGCAGTGCCTGCGATGAGGCCACACGCATATTCGGGGCCTATGCCTATTCCATGGAATACCCGGTTCAACGATATTACCGCGACAACCGTTTTCTCCTTTATGGCGGCGGCACCCACGAAGTCTTGCAGACCACTATTGCCAGACAGTTCGGACTTTAATGCACACAACCCGCTGGACGGTCATGATTGAAACCCTGAAATCTGACAACCAGGCATTTAAAGGGCTTCGTTCGCTTCCCGAGAGGAGGTCACTGGGTCAGGGCGTATATGAAAGGCTCAAACAGGCCATTATTCAGGGAGACCTGGGGCCGGGCAGCCGCGTGGTGGAAAGCCGGCTGGCAGGTATTTTCGGGATCAGCCGCACGCCCGTGCGCGAGGCCATTCACAAGCTGGAACGCGAAGGACTCCTGCGGCAGGAAACAAATCGGGGTTTCTTTGTGGAAGGCCTTGGCCGCAGCGATATCGAAGAGACCTTCGGGATACGGAGCATCCTGGAAAGCTATGCCGCACGCCTGGCGGCCTTGCGCCATGAGGAGGGGGAGCTTCACCCGCTGGAAGCCAAGCTAATGGTCTATCAGGAGCATCTGGATCAGGGGGACCTGGGGTCCCTGCCCCAGATAAATACTGAATTCCACGACCTCCTCTACGGCCTCAGCCGCAGCCCACGGCTGATCAAGATGATCAATGATCTGAGGGATCACATCTACCGCTACCGGGTGGTCATCCTCAAGGTGAGGGAGATGGCCGAATTGAGTCATGCAGACCACCGGCATATGCTTGGGGCCATGAAAGACAGGGATGCGGACCGGGTCGAGAGGCTGGTAAAGGATCACCTCCTACGGGGACAGGAGATTGTACTGAAAGAATTTGGGGAATGAAGAATTCCTGAATCGCTAAATTTCTACATTGAGTTAAGGAGCAAACTATGGCAAAGCGGAAAATACGCGTCCTGCTGGCCAAGCCGGGGCTTGACGGCCACGACCGGGGGGCCAAGGTGGTTGCCCATGCCATGCGGGAGGCCGGGATGGAGGTGGTCTATACGGGCCTTCACCAGACCGTGGCCAGCATTGTAAATCAGGCCATGCAGGAGGACGTGGATGTCATAGGTCTTTCCATCATGTCCGGAGCCCACATTCCCATCTGCCGCAAGCTGATGAGCATGATCAAGGAGCAGCGGCTTGACAACAAGCTGGTGGTAGTTGGCGGCGTGATTCCCAATAAGGATATCCCCGCTCTGAAGCAGATGGGGGTCGAGGGAATATTTCCGGGCGGCAGCTATTTCGACGATATTGCGGCATTTATCAACGCACATGTCCCGCCCGGGCGATAAAGGAGCGGTTTTCGGGTTGGATCTGAACCAGTCGCTGCCGCATTAGCCAACCGCTAACCGTTAACGAGAGAGGGAGCAATGGGAGTAGCAACCTATATCAAAGATGAAAAGGACGCCATCAAGGAGGTCATCCTCCAGTCCGGCATCAAGGTCAAACCGATCTATACGCCCGATGACCTTGATCAAATCGGGTTCGATTACCAAAAGGATTTGGGGGACCCCGGCGAATTCCCTTTTACCCGAAGCATCCACCCTTTGGGATACAGGAGCCGCAACTGGACCACCCGGCAGTACACAGGCTTCGGCACCCCCGAAGAGACCAATGAACGCTTTAAGCTCATGATCTCGCACGGTCAGACAGGCCTCAATGTGGCCTTTGACCTGCCCACCCAGATGGGCTACGATTCGGACGACGAAATGGCCGAGGGGGAGGTGGGACGTGTGGGTATGGCCGTTGATTCCCTGAAAGACTTTGAGATAGCCTTCAAGGACATCAAGCTCAACCGCATCGGGACCGGCCTGACAATCAATGCGGTGGCATCGGTCATGCTTGCCATGTACCAGTCAGTGGCTGAGGGCTTCGGATACCAGAAAACAGAGATATCGGCCACCCCACAGAACGACATCCTGAAGGAGATGGTGGGGCGGGGGGCCTGGATCTATCCGGTAGAGCCCGCGGTCCGGTTGATCGGCGACACCATCGAATACGCCATGAAGGAACTCCCGCGATGCAATCCGGTCTCGGTCTGCGGCTACCATATTCGCGAGTCTGGGTGCACGCCCGCCCAGGAGATCTCCTATGCCTTCATGATCGCCTTTGCCTACATCGACAATGTGGTGGCCAGGGGCTACAGTGCCGAGGAGTTTGTGGGGAGGTTCTCCTTCAATCTCAACATCTACGGAAATCTATGGGAGACCGTGGCCAAGTTCAGGGCGGCCCGGAAACTGTGGGCCAGACTCCTCAGGGAACGATACGGGGTCCAGAACAAGAAGGCACTCTTTTTGCGAGGCATATTCGGCGGCGGCGGATCGGGCATGACCAAGCAGCAGCCTGAAAACAATATCATGCGGGGGGCTTACTATGCCCTGGCCGCGGCCCTTTCCGGGGCACAAACCACGGCCCTTTGCTCCTTTGACGAGGCCTATACAATCCCTACTGAGCGTGCTGCCCTCCTGTCCCTGCGTACCTTCCAGATCCTCATGGATGAGATCGGGCTCAGGGATACGGTGGACCCCTTGGGCGGTTCCTACTTTGTAGAAAGCCTCACCAAGGAAATGGAAGAGAAGATACTGGAAGAGATGGAGAAGGTCGAAAAGATGGGCGGCATGGTGGAGGCAGTGGCTTCCGGCTATGTCCAGAGGGAGGTGGGTCGGCAGGCCTATGAGTTTGAAAAGAAACTCCAGTCAGGAGAGATCACCAAGGTCGGGATCAATAAATACACGGAAGGTGTTGACATGGAGGTGGAACTCCATGAATATAACGAAGCTTGGGCCCAGCTTCAGATCGAAAGGCTTCGAAAGCTCAAGCAGGAAAGGGACAACGCAGCCGTGAGTCAATCGCTCAAGGCCTTGGAGCAGGCAGCCCTTGAGCAGAAAAACGTCATGCCCTATCTGGTTGCCTGCTGCAAGGCCTATGCAACCGTAGGCGAGATGGCCAACGTGTTCCGGCAGGTGTTCGGGGAGTACAGGGAACCCGGCATCTTTTAAAAAGGAACCCATTATTTTTGGTTAGACTCTTTACTCATAATTTCTCTGCAACGTACTAACAAGTTTGCCCATGGGGGTCACTGCCTCCCCTCCAAGACGGGACAATAAAATGCGTACGTAGCGCTCGGCGACCGCCCCCTGACTCGTAATAGCCTTTATGGAAAGGCGGCAAAGGACTACCGTTTTATGAGAGTATGTCCTTGGGGCTGGGACAGAACGAATTCGAACGCCCTGCCGCCGTTCTGAGGAGCTGTAACCGGTTTTTGTCCCGTCTTGGAGGGGAGGCAGTGACCCCCCACGCGGGCATAACATTGTAGGACTTGGGGTGAAACCTTGGGCGGCCGGGACAACAAAATGCGTACGGAGTGCTCGGCGACCGCCCCCTGCCTCGTAATAGCGTTTATGGAAAGGCGGCAAAGGACTACCGTGTTATGAGAGTATGTTCTTGGGGCTGGGCCAGAACGAATTCGAACGTCCTGCCGCCGTTCCTGGGAGCTGTAACCGGTTTTTGTCCCGCCCCGGGGCTGTATTCGGTTTTTCCCGCCCGCGGTATGGGGGTCACTGCCTCCCCTCCAAGACGGGACAACAAAATGCGTACGGAGCGCTCGGCGGCCGCCCCGAGACTCGTAA
>JAGHEC010000384.1 GCA_021159525.1 Deltaproteobacteria bacterium
GCTTGCCCCTTTGGCATTCTCGCATTCGTCGAGCTGCGGCTTCCCCCACTGATAAGTCACAAAGAGACGGCGCCCTCCCGGCAGTCGCGTCAGAAAAACCCTTCTGCCCCCATTTATTGAGCTGTTACGGGTATAAGCTATGGAAACGATCCTCATTGTAGATGATGAAAAGAACTATCTTGTGGTCCTTGAGGCCCTCCTGGAATCGGAAGGATATGAAATTATTACGGCCGGCGATGCCCGGGCGGCCCTTGCCACGGTGCGGGAGGCCGACCTGGACCTGGTCGTCACCGACATGAAAATGCCCGGGATGAGCGGTATGGAACTGCTGGAGGCGTGCAAAAAGCTCAAGCCCGATCTGCCGGTGATCATGATGACTGCGTACGGGACCATTGAGATGGCCGTGGAGGCCATGAAGAAACATGCCTATGACTACATTCAGAAGCCGTTTGAAAACGAGAAGTTGAAGCTGACGATCAAAAAGGCTTTGGAAAACCGCCGTCTTGTCAAGCAAAACCGGCTACTGACCGAGGCCCTTTCCGACCGTTTCAGGTACGGCAATCTGATCGGGAAGAGCAAACCCATGCTGGCAGTGTACGACCTTATCGAAAAGGTGTCCCGCTCCAAGGCGTCGGTTCTCATTACCGGGCCTTCCGGGACCGGCAAGGAACTCATCGCCAAGGCCATCCACTACCAGGGAGAAAGAAAGGACCAGCCCTTTATATCCATCAACTGCGGGGCCTTGACAGAGACCTTGTTGGAAAGCGAACTCTTCGGGCATGAAAAGGGGGCGTTCACGGGCGCGGTTGCCATGAAGAAGGGCCGGTTTGAACTGGCCGATCGAGGGACCCTTTTTCTGGATGAGGTGGGGGACATGCCGGCCTCCCTTCAGGTCAAGCTCCTGCGGGTCCTTCAGGAGATGGCCTTTGAGCGGGTGGGCGGCACTCGCACCGTCCATGTGGATGTCCGGGTCGTGTCTGCTTCCAACCGGAACATCAAGCAGGATGTCCGGAACGGGCTCTTTCGGGAAGACCTGTATTACCGCCTCAATGTCATCCATATCGATGTTCCTTCCCTCCGGGAACGGCCCGACGACATTCCCCTCCTCGTTAGGCATTTTATCGAGAAATTTCATGGCGGAGAGGGGGATGAAACCATTCGGCTGAGCCCGGAGGCCTGGAAGGCCCTTTACGCCTATCCCTGGCCCGGCAATGTAAGAGAGTTGGAAAATGCTATTGAGCGGGCCGTGGTCCTCCACTCGGGCGATCAAATCACCTTCGACGATCTTCCCGAAGAACTGAGGGGGGCGGAAACCCACTTTGACGTGGAGAGGTTTATCCCGCCCGACATCCCTCTGCAGAAGGCTCTCGAGGAAATCGAGGAACGTCTCGTACGAAGGGCCCTCATCCGGAACAACTATGTCCAGGCCCATGCGGCCAGGAGCCTGGGGATCACCAAGAGCCTGATTCAGCACAAGATGAAAAAGTACAATATCAAGATTTAAGAGTATAAAATATTGTACCGGCTGTTATGCTTGAATTTAAATGGCTTAGATGAAAAGGTGAATATTTGGCTCCTGGAAGGTACAAAATATTAAACCTCTTAGGGTCTGGGCTGGACAGGGACTCCGGTCTTGGGGGTTGAGATAATTGCTTTTGAAAAACAAACAGTTAGCGGTTGGAGACGCCAAAGGTCTCTTGTCGCGCCAACCCCGAATGCCGGCTCCCGGATCGAGTCCGGGAAAATTTTTGTCGCAATGATGTTGAAGTATTTTGATTCAATAATATCAGTATGTTAGGAAATTTTCGACCTGTGATGCAAAAAAATATGGGGGAGAGTGGTTGTATTTGGCAAGCGCTTTGCAATATCAAAAAACCAAACAGAGTCACTCAAGTGCTCTTTCCTCCTAAGTAAAGCCAACCCTGCCTTGCAGGGTTGGCTTTTTTTTGGCGCCTTTTGCTTTCCTAATATCCAAGTCGTCTCAATGCGCGCGTATCCCGGGTCCAGTTTTTTTCGACGCTTACCGCGAGATCCAGGTAGATCCGGACGCCGAAGATGCGTTCCAGGTCCATGCGGGCCGAACGACCGACAGCCTGGATCATACGGCCCTTGCGGCCGATCAATATCCCCTTCTGGGACTCTGTCTCCACATAAATGCGGGCTGAAATCCTCAGCAGGTTTTTATCGGGCACATCCTCGATCCTGTTCACGCCGACCGCGCAGGCGTACGGCAATTCCTGCCGTAGGTGCAGGTAGATTTTTTCTCGAATGACCTCGGCTATGAGGAAATCCTCTGATTGATCGGTGTCCATTTCCTCCGGGAAAAACGGGGGCCCGGGAAGGAGCCTGGACTTCAGTTCCTTCATGAGCAGGCTCACGCCATCCCCTGTCAGGGCTGAAATCGGGATGATGACATCAAACGGATGCCTTCTGCCGTACTCTGCCATCAAAGGGAGAAGGACCTCCCTGGGTCCCTTATCGATCTTGTTGATAAGGAGAAGACACGGCTTATTGACCCGTTTGAGGTTTTTCAAGAGGGGGAAGAACAGGACCCTGTCTATGTCGCCCAATTGGACCATGAGCAGCAGGATGTCCACTTCCTGAAACACGGCCAAGGCAGAGGCCACCATACTCTGGTGGAGGGGGGTGCGTGTCTTATGGATTCCCGGGGTGTCGACAAAGACCATCTGGACCCCTTCCCCATGGTAAATACCGATGATCCGGTTGCGCGTAGTCTGGGGCTTGGGGGAGACGATCGCCACCTTCCGGCCCAGGATCCGGTTCAGCAGGGTGGATTTACCAACGTTCGGTGGGCCGATAATCCCGATATAGCCTGACAGAAAGGTCATTTTGCCTCGATTCTGATGCTGCCTCTTTGGAGGGCATTATCCACGCGGATCCCAATGAGCCTTGCCCCGGTTTTCTCCTGGATCATCCGGATCCCTTCATTTCGATAGCCTCTTACGAGCGGGATATCCGGGCCGCATGCAATTATAGTCAATCGCCCCGCGGTTCCATGGGCCGGGAGGGCCGGCCCGATGGCCCGATGCAGCATGGTCGACCGCACCAGAAAACCAAAGGCCGGGTGCCATGGCCCCGCTGCAATACGGCCCGGCTCAAGGAGCGATGGCGAACTCATGAGCCCGATCCTGATCACCGGAATCCCGCTTTTCTCCAGCCGAATGGTTGCATCCGCGCACCGGTTTACGGCCTCGTCCAGGGACAAGGGCCGGTAGGCCCCCCTGTTGAGCATCCTTTCCAGCCCTGTCCCCGCTATAACCAGGGCCGGATAGAGGCGGGCCATATCCGGATGAAGTGAGATAACGGCCTGGATGGTCTTTTGAAAGGTTTCTCTGGAATCGCCCGGCAGCCCGGGCATCAACTGGGCCCCGACCCTGAGGCCCTGTTTTTTCAACAGATGGACCGCCCTCTTTACATCCGCGGCCGAGTGTCCACGTCTCGCCAGGGTCAAGACCCGGTCATCCATGGACTGGATCCCCAGCTCCACCGTGGTTACATGCAGGGACTTGAGGAGGGCCAGTCTGTCTTCATCGATAAAATCAGGACGAGTCGAGATCCTGATGGAGCGGATGAGCCCCTCTGCAATAAAGGGCTGGACCGGCTCCAAAAGCGCCTTCATTTGTTCGACAGGAAGACCGGTGAAGGTGCCGCCATAAAAGGCTGCCTCCGGATTCCGCTGCGAGTCGTATGTCTTTGAACTGACAGCCTGATCCAGGATCTCTTTGACATGCCCGCTGCTGATTCCCCCGCCCGATTGGGCGGTGATCCTTTCCTGATCACAAAAAATGCAACGATGGGGGCATCCGGTATGGGGGATAAAGATCGGTATGATGAGCGGTTTCAACGATCCGTCGCCTGTATGACCCGCAACCCCTTCTCCTTCAGCAGAAAAAAGGCGGACCGGGCTGCATTCTGTTCCGCCTCCTTTTTGCTCTTCCCATCGCCTTGTGTCAGGGGTATTCCCATCAGGCTCAGGCCCACATGAAATAACCGGTCATGGGCCGGGCCGGTCTCCTGCATGAGCCGGTAACGGGGAAGGGTCTTGAATTTATGTTGGGTGTATTCCTGGAGCAGGCTCTTGAAGTCGTGGACCCATTCCCGGCTGGCTACCCGTTCCAGGAGGGGGGAGAACAGCTTCATCACTATCTCCATGGTCCTGTCGAACCCGCAGTCCAGGTAAACAGCCCCTAAAAGGGCCTCGGTCGCATCCGCAAGAATGGACGGCTTCTCCCTGCCCAGGCTCTGTTCCTCCCCTTTTCCGAGAAGGAGATAATCGCCTAATCGCAGGTTCCGGGCGACTTCGTAAAGGCCGGCCTCGTCCACCACCATGGCCCTGAACTTGGAGAGGTCTCCCTCATTTGCACTCTCGAAATAGCGCATCAAAATATGGCTGACAGCCAGATCCAGGACCGCGTCGCCGAGAAATTCCAGCCGTTCATTGTCCTGAAGGCTCCCGTATCCCTGCTCATTCACGTAGGAGGCGTGGCAGAATGCCTGCACCAGCAGCTCGCGGCGGTGAAAGGCATAACCCAGGCGCTTCTCCAGTTGTCTGAAGCCTGTGGCATGGTATAATGATTCAATCTTCTCTTTGTTCATTCCCTTTATCGCCTTACTCCATTAAGACGCCTCAATGGTATCACCTCAATAATTAGGGGGATAACTGCGAACCTAGTGCCGGGGCAGAAGAATTTTTCTTCCGCTCCGGGCCTCCGGGCTGGTCTCTTGAGTGACTTATCTGCGGGGGACACCCGCCTGCCA
>JAGHEC010000204.1 GCA_021159525.1 Deltaproteobacteria bacterium
CTTGCCCCTTTGGCATTCTCGCATTCGTCGAGCTGCGGCTTCCCCCACTGATAAGTCACAAAGAGACGGCGCCCTCCCGGCAGTCGCGTCAGAAAAACCCTTCCGCCCCCATTTATTGAGCTGTTACGATCAACCCTACACACGAGAGAATGCCGAAAGAACCATGTAAATCAGGACCTGTTGTCGTGGGCGGCGTTGGCGGCAGCGGCACCCGGGTGCTTGCAACAATCCTTATGCAATCTGGTTTCTACATGGGGGATGTCCGCAGCCGCGACAAGGACAACATCTGGTTCGCCGGGATGTTCTTTTCAAGACCGGCGTGGCTCACAGACTTCAAGAGTCTCAGGCGAAACACGGTGTTTCGTGCGTTCAGCGTTTTCGAAAGCCTCATGTTCAGCCCTTTCCGCTCACTGTTCCATATGACCATGTCACGGATTCAGGCCATTTTCTTCTTTGCCCTTTTCTGGCGCAGCTCTGTATGGAGCGGTTGGAAACGCGTGCTGGGCCAAGGCACGGTTATTGCTTTCAAGGAAATCCCGTTCAGGCGTCTGGAATGCTCCCGGTATACGGGATGGGGCTGGAAAGAACCGGTTTCTCACATCTATCTGGAGCCTCTGAGTGTATATTTCCCCGGACTCAGATATATCCACCTTGTCAGGGATGGGTTGGATATGGCCTTCAGCGGCAATACCGGCCAACTGGAAGAATGGGGCCAGCTCTTTGGCATTCCAGCTCCATGCGGGGAAAACGAAATGGCCAGGGCCGCCCTGAAGTACTGGAGCGCGGCAAACAACAGGGCTGTTAAGGTGGGAAACAAGCTGTTGGGAGAACGGTTTTTGCTGATGAATTTTGAAGAGCTGTGCTATGCACCCAGACAGGAGATTAAACGCCTTTCCACCTTCCTCGGGCTGGACCCCAACGCACTGGACCTGGACGAGCTGTGTGGGTTGATTCAAATGCCGTCCTCGATTGGTCGTCATAAGGAAAAAGATCTGTCCATATTCAGGCCCGAAGATATAATCGCCAAGGAAAAGGTGGAAAAACGGATAGACCGGATCAAATCGCCGTGATTCCGGATCTGCACAGATTTTTTATCTGACGAGGGCCTTTTCATATATATTATAAAGCTGCCGGATATGTGACGAGCGGCTGTATCTTGACGACATGTCTTCATGGGCCGTCCTTCCCATGCTCTGCCGCAACCCCGGATTTTCCAGCAATTGCCGGATTGCCTGACTCAGCCCTTGGACGTCGCCTCTGTGGACCATGAGGCCGTTTCGGCCGTGCACCAGCCAGTCCGATATACCGCCTGCATCGTAGGCAATGACCGGAAGCCCCGCGCTCATGGCCTCTGTACCCGCAATGCCGAAGGTTTCCGGGAAGAGAGACGGAAAAACAAGAAAGGCCCCCCGAGCATAATAGCTCCATATTGTCTCGTTGGGCACTGTACCGACCAGCGAGATCCGATCCTGGAGCCCCCTCTCCCTTATGTAGTCACAAATACGGTCTTTCTGTTCGCCTTCGCCTACAATGAGCAGACGCCATTCAAGGTCTTTCAGCCTGGCCAGTGCATAAAGCAGATGCAGAGCGCCTTTGTTATCCCGCAACCGTCCGACAAACAGCATGTCCCTGCTTTTTTCCGGCCGCGCCATGCCCCTTTCAGGTTCATGCCAGTAAGGCGCAAGGTCAAAGAGCTTTTCGGGGGGGAAGCCGTTTCTCATACAGAAGCTTTTCAGCCAGCCGCTGCCGACTGTCACACAACGGACATTTTTAAGCCTGTTGACCCAAAGCCATTGCAGGAGCATTTTTCGGGCACGCCCGGGATGGATGCTCAAACAGCGAATGCACCGGGGACCCACCGGATGCCGGCAGATGCCGCCGTCGTTGAGGTATCGAGTTCCATTGAGGCACAATGCCCCCGCGAAATGCAGGGTCAGGACCGAAGGCGTCCGCCGGCAAAGCTGATGGACAACATAAGGGCCTAAAAAGGCGTTGGTTTCATGCAGATGAAGCACATCTGGGGTTTCCTGGCCGAGGACGGAACAAATCGCTCTCCATTGGGCCTTTGCATTTCGCCATCCTGGGGCAGGCGCAATTTCATGCCACGAGATTCCTCCAATTTTTTCGTTCAGAGCATCCTTTTGGGTCAGGAATGATATGCGGTGGCCTTGCTCTCTGAGGGCGCGCATGAGCTTAAAGAGATAGATCTCCCCTCCGCCGAACGGCCATCCCCTCCAGTGACAAAACAATATTCGTAGTTGTTTGCGGTTCATCGACTATATGGTCTCGGGCGTCAGGATCTCGGCGCGTCAGTCTTCTTAACTTGAGGCCTTATCGTTTTAATAGCTTCCACAGTTTAACATATTCATCAAAGGGGGTTGCCAGGAAGCACTCGATATGGCGACCTTGAGCCCGGGCAAAGACCGCCCTGTATCTCGCAAGCCCAATAGCTGCTTCCAAGAAATCGGCCTGACAAAGCTGGGTGGAAAAGGACCGGATTGCCCGCTGTTTTAATTCAAGGACCGGATCGATGAGGGTATGGACATTGAAAAAGGGAAGAGGCGTCCAGATTTCACCCTGCAGACATATGATGTCCCTGTCCGTTTTGACATCAAGGCTGCTGGCCAGTAGCTCTCCAGTGGCCTGGTGATCAGGATGTGCATCCAAAAATGACGGCAATACGACAATGTCCGGGCCAACCCTGTCCATCAGGGCCTGCAACCGGTTGACCAGATTCCGATTCGGCTTGAGTTGCCCATCCGGCTCATCCCAGAAAAGGACCTCCGAAGTTCCAATTACTTGGGCAGCCTTCCGGAATTCTTCTCGTCTGAGCCGAATCAGTTCCTCTTTATCCGGATAAAGCGTCCCGCCGCCGCCGCTCCCGTCTGTCAGACACACCGAGACGATCGTATTGCCCTGCAAATGGTTCAGGTGGAGCCATCCTCCCCAGCCGATAACATCGTCATCCGAGTGGGGCGACAGTGAGAGGATGGTCTTCCCGGGTTCAAAAGACCATAACCGGGATGAAGGCAGCAACGCAAAGCAGGTTTCCTGCTCCTTCCAGAAATTCAGGATGCGCC
>JAGHEC010000213.1 GCA_021159525.1 Deltaproteobacteria bacterium
AAGGCAATGGCGGGCAGGCTTGCCCCTTTGGCATTCTCGCATTCGTCGAGCTGCGGCTTCCCCCACTGATAAGTCACAAAGAGACGGCGCCCTCCCGGCAGTCGCGTCAGAAAAACCCTCCTGCCCCCATTTATTGAGCTGTTACATTCTTTCATATAAACCCAATAGGGAGTCTGCTAAAACGGTTTGAACAAGGCAGGAAAGAACCATGAAGGGGCCTGCGGTTCATAAAAGAGATGCCAGAACTGCGCGACACAAGAAGTGACGTAAGCCACACTTATTAGATTCAACCCATCGGAATAACGCACTTATTTGAAAGCGGAAGGAGGAGAGAAATGAGGACACGGATGATACTCTTGATAGTTGCAGCAGCCGCCTTGTTGGCGGGCAGTGCGATGACTGTTTCTGCCGGCACCGCTGGAGCCCTTTCAATCCTGGAGCTCTTGAAGCTGCAGGACATGCAACGAGCCCTTCAATATGAGCAGTTGAAGGAAACCGGCGGTCAATTCTCTTCCGGGGAAAGCTCACTGCGCCGGGCACTGCCGCCGGATGCAGATGATGACGGCATCCCCGATTCATGGGAGACGACCAACGAATTGAACCCGAATGATCCGAACGATGCATGGTTCGATCCGGACCGGGACGAGGTGGTCAATCTCTTTGAATATCAGCTTGGAAGCGGCCTGAACAATCCCGCATCGCCGCCAGTCGCCACGGTCGGGGCGGCCGGGGCGGATTACGCCGACGTGGACACGGCCATTGCCTCGGTGGCGCCGGGAACCGCAATTCGTGTGGCAGGCGGCACATACGCCGTCAACTATATGACATTCAGCTCAAAGGTGATCATGATTCAGGGGGGCTGGAGCGCCGATTTCAGCCGCAGAGATCTTGCCCAGTATGCGACAACATTCGACGGGGGGATGAGGGATGAGATTCTCTATTTCTCGGTCTCGAGCGGTAATCCGGTCATTATACTCGACGGTCTCCACTTTGTCGGAGGAAACGGGTATTTCGGTGCCGTGAACCTGCTCTCAAGTGGCTCGTCTTTCATGAAGACCAGCGTCGTGAACTGCTCCATCACGCAAAGCAGATCGGATGCTTCCTATGGAGGCGTGCTTCGCCTCAATAACTGGAATATATCCCAATCAGACCGGACCATTGCCAACACCGTGATCGGAGGGAACGAGGGAAGCGGAATATGTGCCCAAATTACAGACGATACGACAGCCCGCTGGCGGATCATCAATACCACCATCAGCCAGAACATGAACAATGGCGACAACGGGTACGGCATTGAGAGTTTCACATTAGACAACGGGGTCCTGACCTCCCACATCTACAACAGCATCCTCTGGGGCAATGAGCAGGAGGACATCAGCATCCGGCGGAACATCACGTTCAATGTGGATCATTCGGATATCGGAGATGTGGATGCTAATTTCGGCGCGGTCTATTCTGCCGCACCGGGGGTCGTGGACACGAATCCGCTCTTTGTGGATCCCGCGAATGGCGATTTTCACCTGCAAGGTTCTTCTCCGGTCATCGATGCAGGTACGCCTTCGGGGGTCCCTCTCACAGACATGGAGGGCAATCCCAGAATTTCAGGGACCACCGTGGACATGGGGCCGTATGAGTATGGGGGTCAAATTATAGATCCCCTGCCGGACATCAAGGCCAACGGCCAGGACGGTCCGGTTACCGTTTCATCCAGCACGCCGGTTTCCATCACAGTGGCTCTTGATCCTGGAAGCTACGCAAACCAAAACGCCGACTGGTGGATCGCAGCTGATACGCCTTTTGCTCCCCCCGGGGACTGGTACACCTATGTGTACCCAAGCGGCTGGTTTCCAGGCATCAACCTGTGTGCTCAGGCCGGGCTGTTTGACCTGTCCCCCTTCGAAATGCTCAATATGACCTTGCCCACAGGGGATTATACCTTCTATTTTGCCATAGATGATCCGGATGGCATGGCGACGGGTCCCTGGTGGGGATTGGATTCAGTGGAAGTGCAGGTCGAGTAGGGAGGTGCGGAGATGGGGGAATGGGAGAAAGGGAGCGCGCAGTTTCTTGGAGAGGCTTTCTGCCGCTATGATCGCGGCTGGAAAGCCGCTCAGACAGGGGTGGTATCTTGGGAAAGAGGCGGTTTCTGGGGGCCACAGATGTGCTGACCACCACGCTTCCTCCGAGGGACGACGAGTTTTTCTTCCTGTTAGACGACCTGGACGGGATACCGGAAGGGAAATGCGTGGATTCGGTGGAGGTGCAGGTGGAGTAGAGACATGCAAAGCCGGCCAGTGTCCTCCACGATTTCAGATTTCGGATTTCGGGTGTCACGGGGCTTATGCAGGGATCAGGGCTAAACCTGAAACCAATTCCTCAAAGCCGGATCAACAAGACCGGCAGTCAATCGACGATTGGGTGACTGGCGTCACGAAGCTCCGATCAACGACTGGTGGGTGGTAGGTGGTAGGGCCGAAAAGGCGAATTGTGTACCCTGTCGAGGAACGGCTCCTTGATTAAGTCTGTTGGAGGGACCTGACTCTGAAATTAAGGGTGTTTGCTTTTGGGTTTTCGAGTAATTCTATAAACCCAAATGAGCGCAAGAACAGCTACTCCCAGAAAAATTAATGTAACGGTCATGATATTTGTCCTCTGGTTAGCAGGAGGCCACAAATTAAAAAAATGATGGAAATTGCCAACCCCAAAACGAACAGTACTGGCTTATCTGGCAATGTCGTAAAAACGTAAATCCCGGCTACTATCTTGGATAAGTCAAAGAAATATTTGCTCAAATTGTCACGCTGGCTGTCTTCAAGTTTCATGGTTTCAATTTATCATATGCAGGCTGGCAATGCAACAGAAAACAAGATCCCAAAATCCGCGATTGGTTTTGAACACTGTGGTGCGTTGGGGCATTTGGCCGGGAAAATTTTGGTTCATCCGGAATTTGCGTACTTTTAGTTTCAAAATAGAGCATAGCACAGGGGGGATATGTTGTTTTGTCCGGAGTGACCGGGGTAGAGCTTCCTCTTTTTGTGACTTATTCCTGGGGTAACTGCA
>JAGHEC010000425.1 GCA_021159525.1 Deltaproteobacteria bacterium
AGGGGCAAGCCTGCCCGCCATTGCCTTGTTACCCATGTTACTTCCTTCTGCCATCGCAGATCCACGGGACGAAAGTCTTGGCAAGAACGCTCAATTGGCCTTGGCAGGCGGGTGTCCTCCGCAGATAAGTCACTGAAGAGACCAGCCCGGAGGCCCGGAGCACAAGAAAAATCCTCCTGCCCCGGTGGTACGTTCGCTGTTATCCCCCCAATTATTGAGCTGATGCGTTAAATCGATCTATGCCGTGGCAAGCATGTATGACAACGTACTTCACGCCGACCGGATCGTATGCGAAATCGCCTCAGATGAAGCCCTCTTCTCCAGAATAAAGGAAAAACAGGTAGTTGCCACTAACTTACCAAGGCCCGAGCACCATTCATTCGAGCATCCATCCGAAGGGCCAACAGATGGGGGTCCAGAGCCCGAGCCTGTAGAGGCCCACCAGTGTCTCTATTATCTTCACGGGGTGTGTATTTCGGGCTGCTGGGCTACTTGGCGAATCTACTGGCGCTTAGGGATAGGTTTGGTCTGGATACGCACGAGATGGAGGTCAAGTGGAATAAAGTAAACCGACAGATCCAAGATTTGATCGACGGAAATCCAGAGGTTCATAACATGATCAGGGACATCCGAAGGGCAGACACCCGGGCATCACGCGGAGACATGAAGTCACCCGGGACCCAAGACGAAAAAGTCATCAAGATTGATGACCAGCCTAAAATGAGGTAATCCCCTCCCGCTTCTTTCTTACTGTCTCAACAATCCGAGGCATAATCTCTCCGGCATTGCCCTGCAGAAAAACATCGGTCAGGCTATCGGTCAAATGCGTCCGCTCTTTGTTGACCTCGACAAGCTTGGCCCCGCTCCGTTTAGCAAGCGCCGGAATGGTATTCGCAGGTGAGACAAGCGCGGACGTTCCTATGATCAAAAGGGCTTGGGCCGATGATGCAAAATCGTAGGATCGGTGCAGGGCCTCTTCAGGAATTGCCTCGCCAAAGAAGACCACATCCGGCTTCAAGATCTTCCCGCACACGCATCGTGGCGGAATTTCACCCCTTTTTTCTGCAGCCGTAAATCTCTTCCCACACCACAGACAGGAGAGGGTGCTCGAATTTCCATGATATTCAATGACGTTTTTGGATCCCCCGGCCTGATGGAGATTATCGATATTCTGCGTAATGACACATGTGAGCAGGCCGATATCCTCAAGCTCTCCCAGTGCAAGATGGGCTGGATTGGGCCTGGCCTGCCCTACAATAGCGTCCATTTCCGTAAGCATCTGCCAGACCTTTTCAGGGTTGGCCCTGAAAGCGCCGATATCAGCATATTCTGCCGGGTTGTACCGCGACCAAAGCCCTCCGGCACTGCGGAAATCCGGAATCCCCGACTCCACCGAGATACCTGCGCCGGTCAACGCCACCGTGGACCGGGATTCGATTAAGATATCCGCCGCCGCCTCGATCAATCCCTGCATCGCCAACTCCCTTTCATAGGAATAATTTACCACATCCATAAGGGCTTAAACGTATCAGCTAAATAATCAGGGGGACAACAATGAACGTACCACTCGGGCAGGAGGATTTTTCTTCCGCTCCGTGCCTCCGGCCTAGTCTTTTCAGTGATTTATCTGCGGGGGACACTTGCGCCCTCCCGGCAGTCGCGGCAGAAACACCTTTGTGCCCCTAGTTATTGAGTTATTACGCTTAAACTGACTCAAACACAATCTTTCCCTCACGGCTGTTATACCGATTCAGCCTGGCCTTGAGGATCTTCTGCTCACCGAATATATTGACCAACCTTACCTCATCCCCCTCGAATTCCACCAGGTCCACACTGTCCAAGACCTTGTTTTCCATATGGTCCTTTATCAAATAGGCATGTGCCTCGCACATCTTTCGGCTCCTTTCTGCAAACCCGCTTGCCGGTCTCCGGAAGCGCTGATTGAACACTATGGGAGATTGCCAATGGCTGTTTGCAGCCCATTTGGTCCCTTGCTTCAGTGGGTTTTGCTGTCATGCCCGTGTCCCGGTCCCCTACCTGACGCCTATGGCCCCTATTCATCAATCTCCCTCAGAGCATTTGCCAGACAATCGTTTATCTTTGACGAAAGTTCAATCATTTCCCGGATATGGGCTGCGCTCTTCGTCTTACCCGCGTTTTCAAGTTGCTCGGCAAACAACTGGTATTCCTCATAGTGGTGATCATTATGGGTCCGCCAGTGTTCCAGTCGTATCTTTGCCTTTTCGACAAAATCCATACCTCACCTCGCTGGTTTATTTTTTTCATTTAACCTTAAAGAGCACCCTTGCCAATGTCAATGAATTTTCGATTGTTCCATCCTGAGGTTTTCAGCGCCCCACCGCGGACCAGGCATTGCTCTGCAAATTGCAGATAGAATCCGGACCTGTGTGTATGGTTTCTACAAAGGCCATAAAAGTATTGACGGATCATGGATTGGGGGGTTAATATTTCGCCCGGATGCCAACAAGAGGGGCTTCCTTACCCCCGGAGGTGGGGGAATAAGCATCTCGCCCCTGCTCACTTGCAGGATCGAGGCTCAAAAAGGAAGGAGACGTATACCTATGTCGCGGTTCAGACGTACATTCACGGTAACACCTTGAGTTCACCAATGAAGGAGGGCTAAACATGGAGGATGTTCTTACCGGAAAAAAAATACTAATCGTTGACGATGAGCCTGACATACTGGAAACCTTAACGGAAATTCTCGATATGTGTCTCGTAGACACAGCCCCCGATTTTGAAACAGCGGAAAAATTCCTCAATAAAAACACCTACGATCTGGCGATTCTCGATATTATGGGCGTCAGGGGATACGATCTCCTGGAACTGGCCAATGAGCGGGATATTCCCGCCCTTATGCTGACAGCCCACGCCGTCAGTCCCGATAACCTTGTACGATCCATCAAGGGGGGCGCACAATCCTATATACCCAAGGATAAGATAGCCGATATCCCTCTCTACATCCGCGATATCCTGGAAGTTCGGGAAAAAGGTGACTCTGAACAGCACGCCAGGTGGTTTGAGAGGCTTGAACCCTACTTTGACAAGAAGTTTGGAAAAGGTTGGAAAGATAAAGACAGGGAATTCTGGGAGGTCTTTGACCAGAAATACCGCCCCCGCCGAAGCGAAATCGAAAACATGCTGTAATCGGGCTTCCAGGGTGTCATCCAGGCATCTGCCCATTGAGGCCGCGACCGAAGGCTTTCACATATTCCGGGATATCTCTGTGAGAGATTAGGGCCCTATCATTTTTCTATTGCCCGAGGCTTCTCCCAAAAGGGCAAACGGCTCGACATGGGGTGCAAAGGACCGGCGACGTCATACGCCCTGTTTGAGCGGGAGCTTCACGAGAAATCGCGTACCCTGACCCTGATCGCTGTCCAGGAACAGCTTGCCCCCGAGATCTTCCACCAAGACCATTGCCCCAGCCAATCCCAGGCCATGCCCTCGCACGCTGTACGCCCCCTTAGATTCGGGCTCCATCTGGAAATAACACTCAAAGATCTTCTGGTGATAGGCCGCCGGAATCCCCTCACCATCATCCTTGACAGAAAAGATAAGAGAAGCATCCGTTTCATCGACCTTTAACTCTACCACTTTTCGTCTATATTTCAGGGCGTTCATCAGCAGATTGCGGAGGATCTGGCTGACCTTTGCATGGTCCTGCCAGATCTCCTCGGCCCACAACTCCTCGGGCATAGAGAGCAGCACCCCCCTTGATTCCAGCAAGTCTCTCATACGCGACAGTTTGGTGCACTGTTTGATCTCCTCCGAGAGATTGACATCCGTCAGATCAAAGATTTCTTCCAGGGTCTCCCCAATCAGGCTTGAGAGTTTAAACCGGGATATGTTGATAACCCCCTTTTCGGACCTCCCCAGCTCCAGGGCGTCGTTCACCAGCGCCTTCAACACCTTTGTATTCCTCAGCACCCGGGCAAAAACCTTGGCCTGTTGTTCTGTGATGGGCCCGTACTTGTCTTGTTTGTTCATCAAGGAGAGGAGGCCTGCTTCAATAACCGCAAGAGGCACCTTCAGATCATGAATCAGGAAATCGATTTTGATCCTTTGCCGGCCGGTGGGCATATGTCCTCTCTTATTCGGGTCACCGCCTGTCAATACCGTCACGCCGCCCCTTTCCGGTTGCATTTCTTCCCTTCCGGAAGAACGGCCTTCTCCGTTTTTTCCGAGTTTTTTTAGCTTAGCAATTCCCTTAGAAAAAATCAACTGTGCTAACACCCCCTAAGGGCGGACTGACGGCCGCAACCAAACAGGTCTCACTCAAAGTCCCGTAACGTTATGCCCGTGCGCCCAAAGTCCCGCAATGTTCTGCCCGCGTGGGGGGTCACTG
>JAGHEC010000474.1 GCA_021159525.1 Deltaproteobacteria bacterium
GTAACAGCTCAATATTTAGGGGAAGCACAGTGAACGTACCGCCGGGGCAGGAGGATTTTTCTTCCGCTCCGGGCCTCCGGGCTGGTCTCTTCAGTGACTTATCTGCGGGGGACACCCGCCTGCCAAGGCCAATTGAGCGTCCTTGCCAAGACTTTCGTCCCGTGGATCTGCGATGGCAGAAGGAAGTAACATGGGTAACAAGGCAATTGCGGGCAGGCTTGCCCCTTTGGCATTCTCGACTTCGTCGAGCTGCGGCTTCCCCCACTGATAAGTCACAAAGAGACGGCGCCCTCCCGGCAGTCGCGTCAGGAAAACCCTTCTGCCCCCATTTATTGAGCTGTTACTATGAAACTTCACCCAGCTAATTCAGCCTGATGATTTTTACCCGGCAGCCCACCCAATCAGGCGGCAAATAGACCCGACCGCTGTTGCCGCTCTGTCTGACGATTTTTTCGACCATCTCTTCGCCATATACCTCCAGCTTGACCTTGCCCCGGCCTGTCCCTGGTGAATATTTCTTTTCCTTTTTGATTTTTTTTTCCTCAGACATTTTCAGGAATCTTCTCTCCCGGTTTCCGGGGCTTAAGCAGAGAGCAATTGACTGATGAAAGGATTCATATGCAGCCTGTTGGAATGAAACACAGGAAAAAACGTAATTACAATTTAGCTACATCGTAACTACGTGTCAAGGAAAAAATATCCTCATCCACAAGATTCGCATGTTGATTTTTTGCTGGAAAAAGGCTGAAGGAAGAGGCATTCACTGCGTATGCGGCAGCCCACACAAGATCTTATAACCATTGCCGGGAAAGAGGAATGCAAGGATTGAAAACGGCAAAATTCAGGCATCGAAAACGCCCGCTCCCAAAAAATACCGGGGCCGTAGGGCTTCCGTCTATGGCTTGACGCCCGCCACAATGCCCGAGGCATTGGGCCCTTCGAAGGCCAGCCGCCTGACCTGGTGCAGGCCTGCCCGTGTCATCATGTCTCGAATCTGGCCTTCCGTATAAGAGCGGCCCTTCTCCGTGTTGACCAGCATATTCAGGGAAAAAATGGCCGGGAAAAGGGGGCCGTCTGATTCATCGTTCAGGATAAAGTCGTGGATCAGCATCATTCCACCGGAGGAAAGGGCCGAGGCCGCACGGTGAATGATCATCTGACACTCATCAGGCCCGTCGCCGTGAAGGACATGGGACAGCCATGCCACATCGTAAACCCCGGGGATGTCTTCCTGCAGGTAATTGCAGGGGACAAAGGAGATGCGATCCAACATACCGAACCGGGCAATGGTCTTTTCTGCAAATGGTCTGGAGTCGGGGAGATCGGCCACCGTTGCCTCCAGGTCCGGATTGGCAAGACAGAAGTGAATAGCATAGGTTCCTGGGCCTCCGCCGAGGTCCAGTAAACGACGCCTTCCTTTTAAATCCATCGCCTCTGCCAGCCCGGGGGCGATCCCCATGGCCAGGTTGAACATCCCCATGAGGAAAGCCTCGCGCTCCTCATGGTCAAAATCGTCCCTTCTGCGGGTCGGCCTTCCGGACATCACCGCTTGATCAAGGCGCATCCATGCCTCTCCCAGGTGATGATGGTGCATTACCATGTAGCCTATGTATTCAGGCGAGCCCTTCACCAGAAAGGTCTTGCTGAAATGCGAATTAGCGTATCGTTCGCCGGACTTGACAAGGAGATTCATGGCTGTAAGAGCATTCAAGAGCATGGCCGTTCCTCTCCCCCGGGAACCGAGACGCTCGGCGATTTCTTTGGCACTCGCATCGCCTCCGGCCTGGATGATGCTAAAGAGATCCAGCTTTACCCCCGCATGGAGGGTGCATGCCTGCCAGTAGCTCCCCGACAGGTCCAGGAGCCTTTTCACATTCCAGTCTGCCATTGCCGTCATCCCTGATCCACCTTGTCCCTGATGCATGCCACGAGCGTCTCGATTTCTTTGTCTTCCAGTTTCTTTAAAAAATCCAGAGTTGCATCTGTCTTCAGGATTTTCTGAAGAATCTTTATTAAATCATCCTTTTTCACGACACGGCATTCCTTTAAATTGGACAAATTTCAGTAGTATCAGCTCAATAATTAGGAGGATAACAGCGAACGTACCACCGTGGCAGGGGGATTTTTCTTCCGATCCCTCCGGGGCGTAGGCCCGCTCCGGGCCGGAGGCCGGGCCTCCGGGCTGGTCTCTTGAGTGACTTATCTGCGGGGGACACTTGCCCCTGCAGCATTCCCGACTTCGTCGAGCTGCGGCTTCCCCCACTAATAAGTCACAAAGAGACAACCCCATCCCGGCAGTTACTTCAGAAAAACCCTTCTGCTCCTATTTGTATCAGCTGAATAATTAGGGGGATAACTGCGAACCTAGTGCCGGGGCAGAAGAATTTTTCTTCCGCTCCGGGCCTCCCGGCTGGTCTCTTCAGTGACTTATCTGCGGGGGACACTTGCCCCTTTGGCATTCTCGACTTCGTCGAGCTGCGGCTTCCCCCACTAATAAGTCACAAAGAGACAACCCCATCCCGGCAGTTACTTCAGAAA
>JAGHEC010000381.1 GCA_021159525.1 Deltaproteobacteria bacterium
GATATGAGAAAATCGTATCAACTCAATAAGTAAGGGGATAACAGCAAACGTACCACCGGGGCAGGCTGATTTTTCTTCCGCTCCCTCCGGGGCATAGGCCCGCTACGGGCCGGACGCCGGGCCTCCGGGCTGGTCTCTTCAGAAAGACCCCCCTGCCCCTGTTTATTGAGCTGTTACACATTGAGTTTATCGGGTTTGTCTGTCGGTTTCATGTCCTCCCGGACATCAGGCATGGCCGGCATTCGCTACCCGGCATCACCCATCTACGGTCAATCCATATGCCTTTTCCAGGACCTTGTCCGCCCCGGAGGCGAGGAGGCTCCTGGCGCAGGCGATCCCCACAGCCTCGGGCCGATCCGTGGCCCCGATCCTTTGTTCCTTAAAAACCCGCGATCCATCCAGTTCCGCCACCATTCCCTTGAACCAAATCCGCTCGCCTTCCAGCCGGGCAAAACCCGCAATGGGGACCTGGCACCCCCCTTCCAGTTCCTTCAAAAAGGCCCTTTCGGCCCGCACGGTGATTTCGGTGGGCTCATGGTTCAAAAAATCAAGCACGCGGATGGTCTCATGGTCATCCCGCCGCGCTTCCAGGCCCAGGGCCCCCTGCCCCACGGCCGGGAGGATCACCTCAGGCGGAATGATCTGGGTAATCCGGTCTGCCAGTCCCAGCCGCCTGAGACCCGCTGCCGCCAGAACTACCGCATGCAGTTCTCCTGATTCCACTTTCCGCAGGCGCGTATCCACATTTCCCCGCAGAGAGACCGTTTCCAGATCCGGGCGCATGTGGAGCAACTGGGCCGTCCGCCTCAGGCTGCTGGTCCCCACACGGGCCTTAGGGGGAAGCCGGTCAAGCGTATACTCTTCGGCCGAAATGAGGGCATCCCCGGGATCCTCCCGCTCTGGAAACGCTGCCAGGAAAAGTTTGTCCGGGAGCTCGGCAGGCACGTCCTTCATGCTGTGAACGGCCAGATCCACCCGGCCGTCCAGAAGGGCCTCCTCGATCTCTTTGACAAAAAGGCCTTTCCCCCCGATCTTGCTCAACGGCGAGTCCAGGATCTTATCACCGGCAGTCTTGATCCTGACAAGCTCCACACGAATATGGGGGTACCCGGCCTCGATCCGGGTTTTGACCCACTCGCTCTGCACGAGCGCCAAACGGCTTCCGCGTGTGCCTATTCTCAGGATCATGTCCGCTCCGTGCCGGGATGGCTTCCTAAAAGGAACCGTGCCAGTTCCAGGTCATGGGGGGTGGTAACCTTGATGTTGCGCTCAGAACCCTCCACCACAGCGACAGGGACCCCCAGCTTTTCCATCAAAAAGGCATCATCCGTGGCCTCCCACCCATGGGCCAGGGCCAGATGATGGGCCTTCAGGATCTCGTTGTAACGGAAGGCCTGCGGCGTCTGGACCAGCCAGACCCGACCCCGGTCCAGGGTCCGCGCCACCTCATTTGCTGCATTCACCTCTTTGACCGTCTCCTTGGCAGGGAGGGCTGCAATCACGGCCCGCTGCGTCTCGGCAGCCTCGATCACCCGGCTCAGAAGGTCTTGATCAATCAGGGGACGAACCCCGTCATGGATCAGGACAAGATCGTGCCTTCCCTGTGTGGCCTCGATGCCGAGCCTCACCGAATCCTGGCGCCGGGCTCCCCCGGGCACGACCGCCATTACCTTGTAAAGGCCGTATTCGTCAACAATATGCTCGCGGCAGTAAGCCACATCTTGAGAGGCCGCCACCAGGACCATCTCGTCGATGTGCCTGCACGCCTGAAGGACCGACAGGGTCACGGCTAAAACCGGCCTTCTGTCCAGGCTGAGGAACTGCTTGGCCCGGCTGCTCTTCATCCGAAGCCCGACTCCCGCGGCCGGGACCACGGCCACGGTCGTGAGCCGACCCTGTTTTGTCATAAAGGCCCCTCTTTCCCGAACATCAAAGGACTTAGCCACAAACAAAAGCAGGCCCGGGATTCAACCTGTCCCCGAGGCCTGCCTGGCACTTTAACCCGTTTCACCCCCGGGCCACCTTTCGGGTCATCTTTTTCAGTCTGTTGATGCGTCGTCTCAGGATATCGGCCTCTTTCCGGTCTTTGGCGACCTGAACCTCTTTTTTCTTTTCCCTGAGCTGCATCATCTTGGACTTCAGCTCGCTGACGCTGACCCCCTGTTTCTGGGCCTTCTTTTTCTTGCCCTTTTCAGGCATCTCGTCTTCAATGCCGTAGTATTCCCTGATAATAGGAAGGAGTTCCTCCTTCTTCATGGCATGGACCCCGGTAACGCCGGGGATCTCCATGGCCACCTCCCTCAGTTCAGGGGCTGTCAACTTGTCCAGCGGCTTCTTGAACTCCGGTGGCTTGGGCTTTGGCGCCTCGCTGGTCCCTTCAGCCGTGGATTCGGCCGCCCCTTCCCCGGTTTCCTGGTTGATCGTTTCCGTCGTTTCTTCCACCATGTCTGCACTCTCCTTTTTGATGTAGGGGCAAGGCATTAGAAACTTCGTTGGTTCACAACCCCCTTACCCCTCACGCCTCTTTTACCACACCTGCCCTGCCCACTCAACAGAATCTATGCCCGGGCCTCTGCCCGGGATCTACGTCTTCTTCAAAAAGGGCGACAACAAGTCAATGGGCAATGGAAAAATCGTGGTTGAATTGCTCTCCGACGACATCTCCCTGACCGTCTGCAAATATCGCAGCTGCAAGGCCTCCGGATAGCGCTGAATAATGCCCGCGGCCTCTGCCAGGCGCGTGGCGGCCTGAAACTCGCCTTCCGCATTTATGACCTTGGCCCGCCGCTCTCTCTCTGCCTCGGCCTGTTTGGCCATGGCCCGCTGCATCTCCTGGGGGAGATCGATATGCTTCACCTCTACTGTGGTCACCTTAATCCCCCAGGGATCGGTGTGCTTGTCCAGGATATTCTGGAGCTGGGTGTTGATCTTTTCCCTTTCAGCAAGAAGCTCGTCCAGCTCCACCTGGCCGCAGACGCTCCGCAGGGTGGTCTGCGCCAACTGAGAGGTGGCAAACAGATAGTTCTCCACCTCGATGGTGGCATTGGTCGGATCCATCACCCGGAAATAGACCACCGCATTCACCTTCACAGACACATTGTCCCGCGTAATGACATCCTGGGCCGGCACATCCATGGCCACGAGACGAAGGCTGACCTTGACCATTTTATCAATCACAGGGATCAGGATGATGAGGCCAGGCCCCTTGGTCTTGATCACCCGTCCCAGACGAAAGATCACGCCCCGCTCGTACTCCTTCAGAATCTTGATGGCCGAGGCCAAAAAGAGAACAATGAGCACAATTGCCAGTATGTAAAACATGGATTTCTCCTTTAGCAGCTATGTGTGCGCCGATTCATTCAGGGCCTTTCTGACCCTCAAGGTAAGCCCCTTTACGCCTGTGACCTCCGCCTTGTCTCCGGGTTCGAGCCGCTCATCCGAGATCGCCCGCCAGTATTCGCCATGCACAAAGATCAGGCCCTCCGGGTCGATTGTCTCTCTGACCTCCCCAACGTCTCCCATCAGCCCTTCGGTTCCGCCCCGGGGCCTCATGTGATAGGCCCGGAACGCCAGCCCGGCCACCACTACAAAAAACCCGCCGATCAGCAAGATGGTGGGCAACATAAGCCGCAGGGACACCCGGAGATCTTCAAACAGCATGATAGACCCTAATGTCAGGGAAATCAATCCACCGATGGAGAGAATGCCATAGCTCGCCACCTTCACCTCGGCAATGAAAAATATGATGGCCAGGAGGATCAGAATAAGGCCTGCATAGTTGACCGAAAGCGTCTGAAAAGAGAAAAACGCCAGGATCAGAGAGATGGCGCCGATCACCCCCGGAAAGATGGCCCCCGGATGGGAAAGCTCAAAATAGAGCCCGGCAAGGCCGATCATCATGAGGATATAGGCGATGTTGGGATCGCTGATGGTCTTGAGCACCTTGTCCCTGAATCCGGGTTTATAAATAACCCGCTCCAGCCCGACGGTCCGGAGGGTCACCTTGCCACGCGGCATCATAACATCTCTGCCGTCCAGCTCCTGAATGAGGTGATCCATGTCTCTGACCACGAGATCCACCACATGCTTTTCCCTGGCCTCCTGTGCAGTGATTGAGACGCTTTCCCGAATCGCCTTTTCCACCCACTCGCTGTTTCGCCCCTTCTCTTCGGCAATGCCCCGCGCATAGGCAGCCATGTCGTTCACCACCTTTTCCGACATGGTCTTTTCAATGTCTTTGCCCCCGGCTGTAACCGGATGGGCCGCTCCGATGTTGGTTCCCTCGGCCATAGCCGCCACATGACCGGCCACGGTCACCATGACCCCGGCCGAGGCCGCGCCCGCGCCCCGTGGCCCCACATAGACGACCACCGGGACGGCCGAGTTCAAAATGGCCTTGATAATGGAGCGCATGGAAGAGGCCAGCCCTCCGGGGGTGTCAAGCCGGATAATGGCGACGGCCGCCTTCATTTCTTCCGCTCTCTCGAGACCCCTGATCACATACATGGCGCTGCCCGGATTAATAGGGCCTTCCATCTCGATGATCACGATCCTGCCCACGCCGTCATCGTCGCTGCACAAGCCGTCTGCAGGCCCGCCAGCCCGGAACAGGGCAATAAAGAGGAAAAGGGTCAGCCAGAGGGCCCTCAATTTAGCCACGGGTCTTCACCTCCAGGCCGAGCCGTCTCATAATCTCTTTGACATCCTCCCAGACCTCCCGCTTGGCCGATACATGGTGCAGCAGATAGGCCGGATGAAAAGTGGGCATCAAGGGAATGCCCTGGTACGTCCGCCACTGACCTCTTTCCGCTGTGATCCTAAATTGCTTTCCAAGAAGGGCCTGCACAGCCACCCGTCCCAGTGTACATATGACTTCGGGCCGGATGATCCGGAGCTGCTCTTTTAAAAAAGGAAGACAGGCCGCGATTTCATCCGGTTCCGGATCCCTGTTCCTGGGAGGATGGCATTTGACCACGTTACAGATATAGACATCCTGGCGCGTGAGGCCCATGCCGTTTTCAATGATCCTGGTCAACAGCTTCCCGGACTCGCCCACAAAAGGTCTGCCGGCCCTGTCTTCCTCATGGCCCGGGCCTTCGCCCACAAAGACCAGCCTGGCCTCAGGGGAACCCTCCCCGAACACGAGGCGGTTGCGGTTTTTGCAGAGCTTGCAGCCCTGACAGTCGCCGATCCGGCGCCGCAGATCCCGGAGTAACGCAGCCCGGTCCCCTCGAGGGGACGACCCTTTTCTTTCCTCGGACCCGGCTTCTCCGGCAAGCGTCGCCCTGGCTTCCCGGGTCGCCGGACCATCGAAAACATGGCCCGACAGCCGCGGCGGGTCCAGACCGAGCTCCTGATACGACCTGAGCAGAGCCCGCAAGTGGGAGAAGATCTCTCTAATGTCCGCCTGAACGTCCAAGCCATGCCTCCCTCAGCTCTCTGGCCCGATCCAAGACCAGGTCCGCCACCTCATCCTTTGTCATCATGGGCGCATCTTCCACCCGTCCATCTCTGAAGACGAGTCGAACCAGGTTGGTGTCTGTTTCAAAACCCGCATCGTTTCTGGAGACATCGTTGGCCACGATCATGTCCAGGTTTTTGGCCCTCAGCTTTTTTTGGGCATTAGCAAGGAGGTCTTCTGTCTCTGCGGCAAACCCGACCAGGATGCAGGGCGCTTGGGCCTTGGTCTCTCCCAGGGAAGCCAGAATATCAGGGTTTTTCACAAGTTGAAGCGAGATTGATTCAGCCCCCTTCTTGACCTTTTGCCCCACACACTCCTTGGGCCGGTAGTCGGAGACCGCAGCGGCCTTGATCACGATATCACACCCCGCACGGTTTTCAAACACACAACGGCGCATCTCTTCGGCCGTCCTGACCGGGAAGAAAACAACACCGGGCGGCGGGGCGAGGGCCGTAGGGCCGCTTACCAGAACGACCTCCCCCCCCCTTCTCACCGCGGCCCTGGCCAGGGCATAGCCCATCTTGCCCGAAGATCGGTTGGTGATGTAGCGGACCGGATCAATCGGCTCCAGGGTCGGACCGGCCGAAACAAGGATTTTGATTCCGGCGAGGTCATGCGCTGCAAGGAGAGTCCTAACCTGTTCCAGGATATGGGCAGGCTCGGGAAGCCGGCCCGGACCCTCGGTCCCGCATGCAAGCCCCCCCTCCCCCGGTTCAAGCACCGTCCATTCCCGCTGCCTGAGCATCCGCAGGTTTTCCTGAACCACAGGATTTTTAAACATGCAATCGTTCATGGAGGGGCAGACCAGTATCTTGGCCGTGGCTGCGATCACACACGTGGAGAGGAAATCATCCGCAATCCCATGGGCCATCTTGGCGATGAAATTGGCCGTGGCCGGGGCAATGACGATCAGGTCTGAATCCTGGCCCCAGCGGATATGTTCCATGACCGTCCCTTCCGGTCCGAACATCTCATAAATCACCCGGCGGCCTGACAGGGCCTCAAAGGTCAGGGGCGTCACAAAGCGGCAGGCGTTTTGCGTCATAGCCACCTTGACAGAGATGCCTTCCTTCACCAGAAGCCTCACCAGCTCAGCGGCCTTGTATGCGGCGATCCCGCCGGTGACGCCCACCACAACCTTTTTTGTCTTCACATGCGCTCCTTGTTTGCAGGGTAGTGGCCGATGATGCCCTCTATATCCTCGCGAAAAGACGTACGAAGGGCCAAAGAATTGTAGGATACCCGGTTTCCCATGTCAAGAAATGCCCAACCGCCGTTCGGCCCTATTCAGGCAGAGGGCCGGCCCCCTCGAACGAGATCTTCAAGATCCGTTTGGTCCGGGGGCCGACCTTGAAACGGTCATCAATCCTCAGGCCGCAGACCCATACCACCCGGTTTCCCTGAGCCAGGATGGGGATGCGCGACCTGACGCGGGAGGGAATCTTCCTGTCCACAAAGAAATCCTTGAGTTTCTTATGGCCCTTCATCCCAAGGGGCACAAACCTGTCTCCCGGCTGAACACTCCTGAGCGTCAGGGGAAAGGCAATCCGTTCCGCGTCCAGACAGGCAATCCAGCCTCCAGCCTCCAGACCCTGAATAGACGGGCCGGCCGGGGCCTCCTCAAGGGAGATGTCACACCCCAGGGCATCGATATGCCATGTGCCGGGGCCTTCAATAACAACAGCATAATCGTTGCGGGGGGCCGAGGGTCCCCTTGAAAAATAGAGCCTGTCGTAAACCCTCCTGACCACAAGGCCTTGTGGGAGCGTGATCCCGGCCTGGGGCCTTGAACCCATGACCAGACCCCTGACTGCATTGATATGGGCAACCCCGATGCGTCGGAGGCTTCCGGTCGTGATCTTCAAGGCGGCCCTGACCGCATGGTTCTGGAGGGAGGGGGGCAACCCCATGAGACCGGACACAGGGAGGACAGGCCCTTCAGACCCCATCTCGGCCTTTTCAGAAAGCCACGCCTCGGCCCGGCCGGTAAGATACCGGTTGTCTTCCCTGGCAATCTCCGCGGTCCGGCCCAGGATCTCTTTGATTCGCGGCTGGTAGGTCTCGAGCTGCGGCAGAAGATGACGGCGGATGGCGTTTCTGAAGTAGGTCACATCAAAATTGGATGCATCCGTGACATGCGCTAATCCCATGTGATCCAGATAGGAACGTATCTCCTCACGGGTTATCTCGATGAGAGGCCTCACAATTCCGTCTTTTCTGACCGGCGGAATGCCGGACAGGCCTGCAGGCCCGCTCCCGCGCAGAAGCCTCATAAGGACTGTTTCGGCCTGGTCGTCGAGGCTGTGGCCGGTTGCAATCCTTTGTGCCCCCCATCCTGCCTGTACCTTCTTAAGGAACCGGTATCGAAGCTCCCTGGCCTTTTCCTCCAGAGAGGGCCCCTTGGGATCCATTGGTGGATTAACCCTTTTGAAGGCGAAAGCCAGCCCCCGGGAGGCGGCCAGATCTCTTACAAAGGCGGTTTCCTGTTCATCCACATCCGGTCTCAGACCATGGTCCAGGTGGGCCACGATCAATGTGATCCTCAGCGTGTTTCGGAGACGGTCGAGGACGTCCAGGAGGCAGACCGAGTCGGCCCCTCCCGAGACGGCCGCAACCACACGGTCCCCCGGCGCGATCATGCAATAGCGGGCAACAGCCCTTTTGACCTTTTTTTCCACCAACCTTACAGGGTCGATTCTCGTCACCCCCTTGAAAAATGCCGGGCACTGAAAGTTGGACAGGGCCTGATAACTCACACGCGCATCTTACCGAGAAGCCCCTGCTCATTCAAGGCGGCGCAAAACCTTCTACAGTCCAGACACCCGTCGGCATAAAAACCATGACAAGCGATCACGGGGCCTTCCGGCCCTTTTCGGTTCCAGGCCCTCCGGACATCACCCAACAGCCCGGTTCCTCTTGAACCGTGCCATGATTCAAATCCTGCGAACCTGCCTCATCTGCCGAGGCCTTGCCTGTTTCATCGCCGCTGCGCTCATGGCGTAGCCCGCTTTCCCCTCTCCCCTGTGGGCCGGCAACATGATTGTCATTTACCCGGACGCCCCCAAACAGACCGGTAACCAAAGACAGGAACATATCTGTCATGGACCCTGGCCCGGGCGGGTCTTGTTCGTGCAGGGACCTACAGGCGTCTGCGGGAAATCAGGTTGATGCTCAAGATGGCGTAGACCAGAGATGCAATCAAAAGGAGGGCCCCCAGCATCTTGGGGTCCCGCACCTTTATGATAAAGGAAATGGTAAACACGATCACAAAACCGAAGATCACCACGAAAATCCTCGGGAAATGCCCCAGGATGACCCTTCCGAAATGGACAAACCGCATGTCGCTCACCAGGAGAAATGAGGTCAGAAGCGTCACGGCCCAGACAATCCACAGATTATCCCAGAAAAGGCAGGCCCCGAGAGAGACCATAGCGCCTGCAGGGCTGGGCAGTCCATTGAAAACCCCGGGGCTCAGGGTCGCGTCGTGCTTGTCGCGGACAACAAAACGCCAAAGTCTGTAGGCTACGGCAAGGAAATAGGCCAGGCCCACAAAAAAGGCCGGCAGGTCCCAATTGCCTTTCATAAAAACGAAAAGGGCAGGACACGCGCCGAAACTGGTAAGATCAGCAATATCGTCAAGCCACGGGCCCAGTTTGGTGCCGCCGTGCTTGTCGGCCATCCGACCGTCGAACAGATCAAATATCTGACCTGCGAGAATAGCTAATGCCGCATAGACCGGACGTCTCTCGAGGAGAAAGGCCATGCCCGTGAGACCGCAGCAAAGATTGAGCAGCGAGAGGATATCCGCATAGAAGCGGTTGGCAATGAGCTTGAAGGCAATGGACGAGAGAGACAGGATGATGCACAGGTGCAGCATCTGATTGGAAAAATCAGGCAGGCCGATGTCGTCTCTCAACAGCGCGCAGTAGATGATCAAGGCAAAACACATGACGGCCTTGATCTTGCCAAAATTGTTGGCTGCAACCGAGAAGCTCGTAAGCCGCTTGATAATGTATCGGAAGAGAAACTGCCCGCTTGCCTCCACGGCCGTCAGCACCCAAACCGCGGTCACATCAAGAAGACCCGCGTAAGCAAAGAAAACCATGGGCGGAAGATAGGTCAGCTTGTCGCACAAAGGATCGATCTCTTCTCCAAAAGAAGTGATCAGATCGCATTCCCTGGCGAGCAGTCCATCCACACCGTCCATGACCGCAGACACGGTGAACAGGAGAATGCCCAGGGACTCGTGTCCGAAAGTGAAGTAAAAAAGAATGCCCGACAGGCCGATGATCACCCGCCACACACAAATGGCGTTCGGATGAAAGCACCAGTGACTGCACAGAAAGCGGTTCCCTGCTCGGGTTTTGAGGCCGGCGACAAACCCCAAATACATGCCCATGGAGACCGGAAGGGATAAAATAATAGCGTTTATATTGCTCAAGACAAAATTTTCCTGCACGCCCCGGAACTGACCCCGCCAACGGAAAAACTCTTTTTCACATACCTGGCCGCAATAATCCCCAGGACCACGCCGGCGCCGTTGGCAACCATGTCTGCGATGGAAAACTCCCTTCCCGGCATGCAACCCTGAAGAAATTCAAGGGCTATGCCCAGTGGGATCATCAAGAGTGCACCGGCAAGGGCGGCGGCCATCCGGTCGAACCCGAAAAAGGCGAGGATGCCAAGCCACCCATAGGCAGCAAAATGGGCTAATTTATCGGCCCCGCTGAAGTCACAGGGGAGTTCGAGCCGGGGTTTCAGAGAGAAATAGACAACCAGAACAACTGACAGGATCCAGACCAATCTGACGGCCCTTGTTATCATTTTCTCGGGAAATATCATTTGATGTGCAGGGGGATTCCGGCCACCGTGAGAACTACCCGGTCGGCCAGCGCGGCCAGTTGCTGGTTCAGGATGCCGGCCAGGTCCCTGAATTCTCTTCCCAGGGGATGTTCAGGAACGATGCCGGCCCCTACTTCGTTGGATACGAGGATCACAGCCTGGTCTCTTTGGGACAGGACTTGCATCAGTCTTTTTTGATAGGGCATCACGGCCTCCCGGCCTTTCTGGAGGAGGATGTTGCTCAACCACAGGGTCAGGCAGTCCACAAGCACCACATCCACACCGCCGGCAATGCCCTGCAATGCCTTGTCGATGTCCAGGGCCTCCTCGATCAAACGCCACCTCGGTCCGCGAGAGGCCTGGTGACGTCGGACCCGCTCGGCCATTTCATGGTCCTTGACCTCGGCCGTCGCCAAAAACAGGCAGGAATCATATGTTTCCTCGGCATATTCAATGGCCCAGGAACTCTTGCCGCTCCTTGCGCCGCCAAGGACGAAAACCAGATCTTTGTTGCGAGACGCGCTCATATGACGAAATTAGGATGGGTTGTCTCTGTGTCGCTGGTCCCGGAGAAACCAGCTCAGAGGACCAATTCCGTTCCCTCCTTTGCGCCATTGATAATCAAATCGTGCCCATCTTTTGCGGCATCTTTGCGGCATCGCTTGATGATCGCAGTGATCTCTGCATCCCTTCTGGCAGGCGCATGATGAAAGAGAAGCAGTTTTCCAACCCCTGCCTTCAAGGCCAGGTCGAGCGCCGACCGGCAGTCGGAATGCCCCCAGCCCCGGTAACGATCCATCTCCTCGGGCGTAAACTGCGCGTCGTGAATCAAGATGTCCGCATCACTGCAAAAACGTATATAATCGCTAAACCCGATTCCCACCGGACCATCCCTGACCAGTTCATTGTCGGTCATAAAAACCAGTTTTTTATTTCCCTCCTGAAAGCGATACCCAAGGGCCCCTTGGGGATGATTCAGGGGAATGGTTTCGATCCGTACACCCTCAACAAC
>JAGHEC010000120.1 GCA_021159525.1 Deltaproteobacteria bacterium
AACAATCTTTCATAAGACGGTAGTCCTCGCCGCCTTTACATAAAGGCTATTACGAGTCTCGGGGCGGTCGCCGAACGGTACGTATGCATTTTGTTGTCCCGTCTTGGAGGGGAGGCAGAGACCCCCACGGGCGGCCAGCACGCTGTTTGGTTGCGACCGGCAGGCCGCGTCAGGCGCGAGCCTTCAGCGTCTATTCCAGCCGGTAATTGGGGGCCTCCTTGGTGATGATCACGTCGTGGACATGGCTTTCGTGGAGTCCGGCGGCAGTGACCTGAATGAATTCCGGATCGGTCTGCAGCTCCGCTATGGTGCTGCATCCCAGGTAGCCCATGCCTGCCCTGAGCCCGCCCACAAGCTGATAGATGGTATCTGCCAGGGGCCCCCGATATGGGACGCGGCCCACGATCCCCTCGGGCACCAGTTTTTTGTCAAATTCTATCTGGTCCTGAAAATACCGGTCCCGGCTGCCTTCGCGCATGGCCTCCAGAGATCCCATCCCACGGTAGACCTTGTAGGTGCGGCCCTGAAAGAGGATGGTCTCCCCAGGACTTTCCTCGGTCCCCGCAAAAAGGCCGCCAATCATGACCGAAGAGGCGCCTCCGGCCATGGCCTTGGTGATATCACCCGAGAATTTGATCCCGCCGTCCGCGATGACCGGGACCCCCGATTTTCGGGCCTGCCCGGCGCAGTCCATAACAGCCGTCATCTGGGGGACGCCGACGCCGGCGACCACCCGGGTGGTGCAGATGGAGCCGGGACCCACCCCCACCTTGATGCCGTGCGCCCCTGCATCAATGAGGGCCTGTGCCCCCCTGGCCGTGGCCACGTTGCCAGCAATCAGCTCGAGCCCGGGAAAGGCGCTTGTTGCTGTTTTCACGGCCCTGAGCACCATCTCCGAGTGACCGTGGGCCGTGTCAATGACGACCACATCCACCGCCGCCTTTCTGAGGGCCTCGATTCGCTCTTCCATATCCGGACCTACGCCCACCGCGGCCCCCACCCTCAGCCGTCCCAGATGGTCCTTGCAGGCATTGGGGTATTTTTTAATCTTCTCAATATCCTTGATGGTAATCAGTCCTTCCAGTTTTCCGTTTTCGTCCACCACCAGGAGTTTCTCGATGCGGCGTTCGTGAAGAATGGCCTTGGATTCTTCCAAGGTGATCCCGGCCTTGGCTGTTACGAGGTTATCCTTTGTCATAACCGATGCCACGGGCTGGTCCAGGTTGGTTTCAAACCTCAGGTCCCTGTTGGTGATGATGCCCACCAGGTTTTCCCCCTTTACCACCGGCACGCCTGAGATCTTGTATTTGGCCATGATGTCAATGACATCCTGTATCTTCCGATCCGGCTCGATGGTAATGGGGTCGACAATCATGCCGCTCTCGGATTTTTTTACCTTTTCAACCTCGACGGCCTGGCGCTCGATGCTCATGTTCTTGTGGATGAATCCAATACCTCCCTGCCGGGCAATGGTGATGGCGGTCTGAGCCTCGGTTACCGTGTCCATGGCCGCGCTGACAATGGGGATGTTGAGGTTGATGTTGCGTGACAATTGCGTCCTCACATCCACCTGAGCCGGCAGCACCGAAGACCGCGCGGGGACGAGGATCAGGTCGTCGAAGGTGTATCCAAACCGGATCTCATTTTTGCTCATCTTGTTCTCCTTCCGGGTTCCGTCAACTGTTTACGGGTAAAAGGCTGACGCCGGAACGCCTGCAATCAAGCGCCGTCTTAAAGCACAATCCCTCAATCACTCAAACTCTCGATTAGAAGTCCTTCCAGCAGGTCGGACATGCCGACTGTCAGGTCGGGGCTTTCCAGAAAACGCATGATCTCCACGACGGCCAAGGCACCGGCAACGATCACGTCGGCGCGTCCCGGATCCAGTCCGAGGCGTACGGACCTCTCCGCTGAGGTCAACATCTTCATCTGAGAAAGGCAGGCTTCCATCTGCGAGAGGCTTAGCCTCAGGCCGTTGAGCCTTTCCGGAGAGATATCCTCCCATGAAATCCCGTGAACCATGGCCGCAAGGGTTACTACGGTCCCGCCGGTTCCCACTGCCAGGGGAATCCCGCTTATCTCCTGTCTCACAGGACGCAGACGCTCCTGAACCTCTTGTGAGACCGCCTTAAGCTCATGTAAGCGGGGCGGATCAGAGTGAATGAACCGCCGGGTCAAAACGGCCGCGCCTAAGGGAATGGACCATACCCCTTGCTTGCCCTGTTGCTCCTGCAAAAATTCCGTGGTGCTGCCCCCCAGGTCAAAGACAAGTGCATCTCCCTGGATGCACAGTACTCTTCGCGCCCCCAGGCCGCTGAGCCGGGCCTCTCTCTCCCCGGATATGAGCTCGATTCGGATCCCGGTGGCCTGATAAAGGCGGGATAAAAGGCCCTCTCCATACATGGGCTCCCTGATGATTCCGGTGGCAACCCCGCGGACCTCTTTCACGTGATAATGGGCAATCCGCCGAGCAAAGTCGCTTAGGACGTCCACAATGCGGGCGGTTGTACGGGGTCCTGTGTCGCTGTTTTTCCCCCCTCCCTCATCGGCAGCGAGCCGGACATAGGCCCGGCGTCTCTCGATGGGCAGCCACCCCCAGGAAGATGTTGGGGACCGCCGGGCAATCAAAAGTCTTGCCGTGTGGCTCCCCAGATCGATGGCGGCTGATGGATTCATTGGCGGGTGATGGTATCAGACGTCGAAACCTTTTTCAACAAGGTGTCTCCTTAACAAAATTACATGGAGATGTCAATCTGTGAGCAGTTGCCGGGCCCAACTGAAAGCGTTGGTTAAGCGACTTGCAAATGCTCCCGATCGATAATATTGAAGATCCCGATAAAATCCTGACGGGGCGTCCAGCCAGGCGGGGCAATCTCCTGCTTCAGGCATCAGCCTTTTATCACGCCATAAAAGGCCTTTTTCCGTGTGAGAGCCACTCTTGCGCAAAGAGAAATAATTGAGATTGTAACAGCTCAATATTTAGGGGAAGCACAGTGAACGTACCGCCGGGGCAGGAGGATCAATCTTCTGCTCTGGGTCACCGGGCCAGGCCATCCAGTAACCTCGATGCAGGCACCCTATCTAT